>CAYYWN010000028.1:0-14118 GCA_964474485.1 uncultured Clostridium sp.
GTAGGCATCCCATGGATTTAACTCAGAAATAACACAAAGATGTACGAACCAATACATTTGAAGTGCTTCTCTAAAGTTTCTTGGAGCATTTGCTGGAACCTGACTACATACCTTTGAAATTTCAAGAAGTTCTTCCCGAGCTACTAAATCAGTTTCTTTTTCTGAAAGTTCTTTAGCATACTCAGAATAACGTTTACCTAATATCATTATTGCATCACAAGCTATGCCCATAGCTTCCAATTGATTTTTCTTATCTAAAGCTTCATTGTCCTCATTAAAATCAAGATTTTTTATAGACTCTTCAATATCCTTTTTGAAATCTAAAAATCCCTTTTTATATATTTTATCATCACAAACCGTATGTCCAGGCCCTCTTTGTTCCATGAATTCTGTAAATATCCCTGCCTTATAACATGCTTTCCATTCTTCTGTCATATTTTCTAGTATCTTATATCTTATAGACCTATTTTCCCAAAAAGGAATTATAACTTCCTTTTGAATTTTTATATCTTCATCTTTAACCTTAAAAGATATATTTTCACGCTTATTCATTATTTCCATATCCATAGTAGTATGGCAACATAATTCTGGATAAGTAGGAGTTGCTGCTGGCTCTTCCCCTCTTTCTCCAACTATTAATTCTCCATTATTTATGCAAAGTTTCTTTGTAGCCATTAATTCCTTTAAAACTAATGCTCTAAGAATTGGTGTAGACACTTTACCCTCATGATCTTTGTATACCCTATCTACAACTTGCGCTCTTTCCATAGAAATACGAGGAACTGCATTTAAACTCTCTTTTCTTAACCTTTTTACTCTCTCAGTTATCATAATTATTACCCCCCTATTTTTACTTTAATACCTACCTTATTAAATTTCTCTTTTATTTCTTCCATCCTTGTATCAGATGGCTTTTCCATACCAGATAGCTTATACTTCATGTCTAATCTTTTATATTTATCCATACCCATTTTGTGATATGGCAATAAATTAACCTCTATTATATTTAATTTTGATAAATAAGTAACACTCTCATCTATATTTAAATCATCATCATTAATACCTGCAATAATAGGTATCCTGACTAATATATTAGCCCCAGCCTCTGATAACCTTTTCAAATTTTCAAGAATTATCTCATTGCCAACCCCTGTGTATTTTTTATGCTTTTCAGTATCCATCATCTTAATATCATATAAAAATAAATCTACCTTATCTTTTACTTCATCAAAACTATCGAAAGCGGCTTGACCACTAGTATCTATTACTGTATGAATTCCTCGAGTTTTACAAGCTTTTAATACTTCATTTAAAAAATCTTTATGCATCATAGGCTCTCCACCTGAAAATGTTACCCCGCCTCCTGATTCCTCATAAAATACTTGATCTTTCATAATTTCTTTCATAATTTCTTTAACTGATATATCTTTTCCCACATACTCTTTAGCAGTGCTAGGACAAAAATCTGAACATTTTCCACAGAGTATACATTTATTTTTATCTGTTACTGGATACTCCCCCCTAATTTCAATAGCATTTTCAGGGCACCTTTTAACACATATGCCACAACCAGTACATCTTTCCTTAAAAAATAGGATTTCATGTTTTATATTTTGGCTCTCTGGATTATGACACCACCAACAATTTAAAGGGCATCCTTTAAAAAAAATCGTTGTACGAATGCCTGGTCCATCATGTACAGAGAATTTTTGTATATTTATTGTAGTTGATAAAGTCAATGAAATCACCTCCTATGAGTTAAATATATAACAATAATAACCCTGTTTTATTAGGTTCAATCTCTAGTATAACTGAACCTAATTCTTTTATTAAAAAAGCTACCTTACTTCCTTTATTTTTTTGAAAACATTAGGAGAATGTACAACTATAATCTTAACTGTTTTACTTGTGCAATTAGCCCAATTATGAAAGGTTTCAGAACTATAATGGGAACTATCTCCTGGAAATAGTTCAAACTGCTCATTGTCAATAACTAATGTGAGAATACCCTCTATAACATATACAAACTCTTCACCTTCATGATTATAAGTTGTAACTTCTTCCTTACTATTAGTAGGAAGTATTTCTATATATCTTGGCAAAAGTACTTTATTCTCTATGTCATTAGTTAAATTATAATATATAAATTGATTACTATTTATTTGAAATACTTCTTTTTCATAGCTACGAAGTATTGGTTTTTTGTTTTGCTTTGGACTTGATAAAAAATAAGATAGATCCACGCCTAAAACTTCACCTAAATTACTTAAGGTATCAATAGCTATAGTTGTTAAGCCTCTTTCTAATTGGGATAGAAACCCAATGGACATTCCTGATTTAATACTTAAATCTTTAAGTGTTAAATTGTTTTTAGTTCTTAATTCTTTTACCTTTTTACCTACATCATCTATCATAATCTTTTACCTCATTTCTATATTTATGTTAATTATACCACGACCCTAAAATTGAGGTAAAATATAAGTGTCAAGCTTACCTTATTTCATATATATGAAATATT
This sequence comes from uncultured Clostridium sp., assembly GCA_964474485.1. Taxonomy (GTDB): domain Bacteria; phylum Bacillota; class Clostridia; order Clostridiales; family Clostridiaceae; genus Clostridium_L. The sequence continues at coordinate 2,519 of CAYYWN010000028.1, forward strand.
CTTTCACTATATTACCTATATATATTATTTAGTTATTATCATATAAATATTAAAATACACTCATATATTTGTAATTAGTGCTCACTTTAACCTTACGACTTATGTTATGGTGTTAAAATTTTATCTACTAATTAATTACATCATAGTATATCCCATTTAATTTGTCTACATATTTTCATCATTTTGAAAAATAATCTTTATCCATAAAAAAAAGATCTTGAATGTTTTCAAGATCTTTCTACTTTATTCTAATATTATTGTTTAAAAGCCAACTTGTAACATATTCTTTTAACTTATCATCTTCATAATCATGCCACTTATCTAATTCATCATGGTGCTCAAATAATACACTTTTAAAACTTCTAAAGGCTGTGTTACTATTTAAAGCCTCTTTAAGCTTAATTTCAATGTCCTTAGAAACCACTTCTTCATTTGCAAAACTCGCCATAGCATTATTTAGATAGACTTCTGAAATAGTAGGTATAAGTATGTATCTACCATTATTATCTTTTTTAATTTTGTAAGACTCTTTTAATAAATCCTTTTGCCAATCTTCTAGTTTTGATTCCTCAAAGCTTCCTTTAGCTATATCCTCTAATTCAGAAGGGATATTAATAATCTCACCTGTATCAGTATCTAGATACTCTTTCCCTAGATCATCTTCATTAATTGAAAATGATTCTAAAAGTAAATCTAAATCAATATTAAGTTCTCTCATATACTTTATCTACTCCTATATTCTTAATTTATATTTTGCGAATATCTTATTTTTGTATATTATAATATTTAATATATTATAGCATACAAAATTGTATCTTATACTAATAAATATCTATGCACAATTAAAAAGATAGCTAGAATAAGCTTCTAGCTATCTTTTTAACTTTTATTATTTAATAAATTTCCTACTTTATGCTTTTATTAATCTTCACAAATTAGATTTATCTTCTTTCTTTTTATTCGTTAATAATCTTTCCGCTCCAACTAATATTAAAGCTATACCAATTACACAAAGTGTAATTAGACTTATGCCTCCAGTTTTAGGTAAACCCCAATGATTATTCCCTTTAGGTGAATCTAACTTTTGATCTTGATCTAAAATTGCTGTAAATATCCACTGTGACTTAATATATTTATCTTGATATCTATTATCTGTTTTTTCTCCTGGAAGATATATCTTTATATCTATTTCCTTACTATCTCCCTTTTGAAAATCTGCTAAATATAAATTTTCCTTTGAAAAGTCACCTAAGCTACCACTATATAATTCTTCATCATCGTAATTCACAGTCATTTGAAGCTGTTTAAATAAATCTCCCTCTATAGCTACTTCACTGTCTTTTTTAACTGTCAAGTATAACTTAATATTATTATCAGCTACATTTTTTATAGTTATCTTAGAGCTTTCAACATCGCCTGGCTCCATATTTTTAACGTCAAATAAACTTTCAGAACTTATAATTACTCCTTCAGAGGCTCCCTTTAGTTCGATAACTTCTGCTGATACATTTATCTTTACAAGTGCAATCATAAAAAAGGATATTAGAATACATAATTTTATATTTTTTTTATAATATTTCTTCATAATCCTCCTCCTCTAATTCCATGGAAGGGAATTTAAATTCCATATGCTTTTATATATTTCATTAGATGACTGCACCCCTTCTGCATAAACCCTTAATTTCAATCTCTTTCCTTTATATTCTGAAATGTTATCTTTCTTATAATCTACATTAATATTAAGTTTTGGGCTTGTAATTTCCCCTGCTTCTAAGATACCCTTATAGTAATAAAAATCTTCAGAAAAGATCCATTTCTCCTTTGAGATCTCACCCATGTTAATAATTACATTCTCTAAACTCAAAGAAGTATCTACCCACTGACCATTTATTTCTTCTTGCCACACCGGGATTAATTTAACCCTTACATATGACTTTTTTGTACCTAAATTCTCTAGTTGAATATCTTTCACTGGTGGGTTGAATTCTTCTATAATTTTTATATCTACTGTTCCAGCTTTAAGGCTGCTTTCAGTTTCTTTAGCATCTGTAAAATATGCCATAGTATTAAATTTAGCACCGATGATTAAAAGAGTCACTATAACTAGTGTAAATGTTAATATTACACTTTTCTTTTTCATAGCCTCCCTCCTTTTTTTAATTTGTTTTAAAACTACATTTTAATTATCTCTTATATTTTGGCCACTACCTTTTCTAATAATATGAACCTACTTATAGGACTATATTATTAATAAGATAATGGCCCTTTACTCATTATATTGTTGTAATCTTATTACCTAGCTATTACTTTACATTATATCCTTCTAATTGAGTTTTTACCTCATCAGTAATCTTCCATGCAGATAATATTGCATCATTGGAAGCTTGTATAGCTTCTACATTTAACTTCATATTAAAAGTATCTCCTTGATACTCATTTCCTGTCTTTGCTCCATCTAATTCAACTTTTAATTGCATAAGTGCATTTTCAGCAGTAATATCTTGCCCATCTTTATCTTTACTTCCGTCTAATATCTCTTTGTAGTAATAATAGGTATGTTCTTCACCATTAATTACTTCAGTTTCTCCTATTGCCCAGTTAGAGTCTGGACTTAATTTTACGTTTCCAATCTGTTCAGCCATCTTATCCCAGCTTATTTTACTAACCTTCACTCTTACATATGCTCTTTTAGTGCCAAGGTTTAGAATATCAAAATCAAATATGTTAGAATCTCCAGGATTCCAATTTTTGATTAATTCTAGTTTTTCATTATTTACATCTTTTTCACCTTGTTTTATTCCTACTGCAACTGTACCTGCTTTAAACTTAGCATCAGTTTTAGCACTTCCTGTAAACCACGCTAATGTTCCCCCTGCAATTAATGCAACTGATATTGTAACTACTGATAGGCTAGCTATTAATTTCTTTTTCATAATAAATACCCCCTAATATCTTAATTTTATTTTTTAAGATTACTTTACACTACATACTTTGTTTATTTTTAATAATCTTTATTATCTTTGTAGACTCATATATTATTAATACTCCACCTATTAGTGGTGCTAATATATAAATGGAAGTTCTTTCTCTTAAAAATCCCATAATCCCCCCCACTTTGGGGATGGACATCTTTACAATTCCTAGAACATCTTCATATGGTACATCTTTAGGATCATTCACCTCGTTAGCATCGCCTTTTGTTATATAAGAAACACCACCGTCATTTTCTTTGATTTCCACAATCCTATGAGTAGTAGCATCTTTGCTTTTACCATCTTTGAAGGTTATAACATCTTTAACCTTAATATCTTCTACAGGAATACTTTTGGATATTATTAAACTGCCTGTATCAAAGCTAGGATTCATGCTACCACTTAAAACTATATAAATACTATATCCCATAATATTTGGTGGCTTATCTTTGCCGATATTAGATATTGTTAAGTATAAAAAAATTACTGAAATTAATAATAGAAGTATAATTATTGTGTTTCCCACTATATTTAAAAGTGTTTTTCTTATAGGTGTTCTCTTCTCTATTTCCATATATATCTCTCCTATTATTTAATTACTGGAAACTCATTATCTATAATATCTTTATCTGTAAATCCACCTGGTTTATTAATCTTAAGAGTTATTGTTACTTCTTCTTTTCTGTTATCATTTAACAATGATACTTTTCCTGTAGAGGTTATATCATAACCTAAAATATTTTTTATACTTATAAGTTCATAACCTTTTGATATATAATCAGGTAATATGCTATAATCACCTAGTTCCAAGCCTTTGTACTCTTTTGCTTCCTTTGATCCCATTATAATATTCCACTTTTGATTGTTTATTCCCTCAGCTTTTAGATAAAATTCCTCTATTATACTATCAGATATATCCTTATCATCTTCATCTAAAACCACCACTTTAACTCTAATCTCTCCAACCTTTTTAACTGTTATAGTGACTTCATCAGTAGCAATGCATTTCAAAAAAAAGTCTTTCACTTCTAGCTTATATTCAGTACTATTTAAAGGACTAACTTTGGGATTTTCGAGAGATGAAAATTCTATCCACTTAGACTCCCCAAGAGTTCTACTTGACCATTTATAACTGTATTTTCCTGTAGTATTTAAGTTATCCTTGTCCCAAGTTACAGTTTTATCTGAAAGGGTAGTCCAATTAATATTACTACTAAATCCACCTGTGGCTGCTGGATTTTCTCCTAACACTATACTGTCACCTTCATATATAGTCCTATCATCTCCTGCCATGGCCGCTAAAGCTCCCGGAACTTTTATATAAGGAACTGGAAATAGCTTTGTTTTACTATTACCTAAAGCATCCTTATATTTAACTTCAGCACTCTCATTTGTATTAATAAACTCACCATTACTTCCTTCATAGGAAGCCTTAGCCTTAATAGTATAAGTAAGTATTTTAGTTTCATCTCCTATTGTACCTAAATTCCAATTTATAATTCCTGTATTAGCATCAAACAAAATGCGGCTTTCTGCTCCACCTAGTGGAACTCCTACTCCATCAATTTTGAAGCTATTTAAGTTTAAAGTAAAATTATCCCTAATCTCTTTAGATAAAATATCTTTCACTACAACTTCTTTAGCTAAAAAGTTAATTGAATTTGCTATCTTTAAGTAAATTTTAGTAAGTTTATCTTCTGAAGCAGAATCATAATAGTTTCCTGTATTAGCTATAGACGTTAAAGTATTAACAGCAATGGTTTTATCAGAAGATGACATTCCATTAAAGAGTCCTACAGTAAATAAAAGATAGTTATTATCTTTAGATTTAGAAGCTTCTTCTATAGCAATATCCATTGGGTACCTTGGATACCCATTCCAAGGTCTATTTGCTATGCCATCGGATAATAGCACTACAGATTTCATAGAATCTCTATTAGCTTTTGACAACTCTAAATTAGCTCTTACTAGTCCGTCATAAATGTTTGTTGCCCCATCATCTATTAAACTATCTATGGCAGTATTAATTGTCTTTAAATTGTTCGTAAGTCTTGAATTTATTTTTGCATCTTCAGCAAAACTTACTATAGATACTCTATTATTAGGATTATCTGAAATAATCCTTTTTGAAAATTCCTTAGCTGCACTTTTTGCATTTTTAAGTCTACTTCCTCCCATACTTCCTGACCTATCTATTACAAGAACAGTATCTACTGGTTTAATACTTTGATGTTTGCCTTTTACCTTTAGTTCAACTTCATATTCCCTATTACAAGGGGATAAAAGCTTGGCATTTTTATCAACTTTTATATATTCATCATTTTCTAAAGCTTTAGGAAGCATTGAAGTGTCTACTACTATTACGAGTAATGATATTATTAAAAATACTGATATAAACTTCACCACTGGCAACCTTTTCACGACTTTCACCTCCTTAAAACAGATATTACTTAATTTACAATATCACTTAATAGTTACACCCTGGTTTTAACTCAGTTTCAATTTGGTTTGTTTCAATAAATCCTATTTAAGTATTATTAATTGAATATTTCTTCTTCATTTCAAATAAAAAAAGAATGCCACAGCATCCTTTTTTAAATGTTCTGTTAGTATTTTATATAACTGTAAAGTTCATATTTAAGTATCTTATATATTCTTTTTTACAACACTTGATAAAATTATTTAGAATACGATTCTTTAGCATATCCCAGTCTTCTTCTCTTATACAGCATAAAAGCACATAAATTTCATCTTTAATTGTATTTTTATCTAAGTAATATATATCGCTTTTTCTTATGCTTATATCTATAGACTTTATTAATGATTGTAATACTCTATTATAATTCTTTCCTATGGATTTATCTAAACTAACCTTTACCAAAGAACCATTAATTTCATTAATAGTTCTTTGTTCTTTTGCTAATTTAAGATTCCTTTCAAAGGTATTTTTGTCACATCTTTTTCTAGATTCCAATATCTCTATTTCTCCTTCTAAAGGTTCTCTTAAAGATTCTATAACATCTTTAGATTTACAGGACTCACAAATAACATTATATAAGTCCTCCATAAATTGTGAAGGCATAATATCTAATTGTTTTTCCAATCTATCTTTAAAATATTTGTAGTGCTCTAATGCTTCTTTATACTTATTTTGTTTTAGTAATATATGAATAAATTCAAAATGAAAACTTTCTTCAAATGGCTCTATAAGGATAGAATATTCTAGAATTGATAATATCATTTTATCATTATTGATCTTTTTCAAAAGTTTTATAGTACATTCAACTAAATCTATATATAATCTTTTATAGTAATTTCTTATAGGTAAAATCCAATGATTATATGATAAGTTGCTAATAAAATGATTCTTATAAAGATCTAAAGTATGTATATTTCTTTCTAAGTCTATTATTTGAGATTCTTCAAACCTTTTAATAATTTTAATATTCTCTTGAAACTCTTCATTATCAATAAAATAATTACCTTTTAAAATAAGTGTATAGCCTCCACTTTTAAATTTAATTTCAATATATTCTTCTAACTCACCATTACACTCTTCTAAACTAATCTGTCTTATTATTTTTCTTAATCTAAATATTTGCCCCTTGATTACATTCTTTGAATCTTGATACTCTTTATCTTCCCATAAATTTTCTTCTATAAATTCGGCACTTAAAATCCTATGTCTATGTGCTATAAAAAACATGAACAAGTTAAAAATTTGAGGACTGTTGTTAAATTTATAAATTATAGAATTTCCTTTGTACTTTACATCAAAGTCGCCGAATGTATAAATTTCGAGGTCTGCCTTTAATTCTAAATCTTCATTCTCCATATCTATTCTCCTTTAATAAACTCATTTATATAATAGATAAAAACATTCAAATAACTCTAAATATGCTTAATGATTCATTTTAATATATAATAACATACACAACTTCAATTTTATTTTTTATATTACAATATATGCTATATATATTATTGAATATATATTATACTTTAATATATTCAAATCAAGCTACTAATATGCATATATGCATAAAAAAGCATCTAGAATAATATTAATCCTAGGTGCCTTTTATCTTCTTCATATTATTTTTTAATACTTAATTTTTATTTTAATTTAAATGTATATTTATTTTCACTTCGCATTACTATGATTTTATAATAGTAATCACTAATGTTTTTATTACAGTGCTGCTTTATATATATTTAGTACATCCTTTGAATCTAAAGGTAGGAAATTACCAAGGCTACCTCTTACAGTTGCTTGCTTTGCCATTTCTTCTAATTTTTCCTCCCCTATACCAACTTCCCTTAATGTAGAAGGTATGCCTAAGGATATAAAATACTTCTTTGTTTCTTCTATTGCCTTATGTGATATTTCATATTTATCTAAACCTTTATCAATATTCCAAACATTAACCCCATATTCAACAAACTTATTTAATGTATCCTCATTTAAAACATACTCCATCCAATGTGGTGTTAATATTGCAAGTCCTACGCCATGAGTAATATCATAAAAGGCACTTAACTCATGTTCCATTGGGTGAACACTCCAATTTGTTTCTTTTCCATAGCTTAAAAGACCATTTATTGCAAGGCTTGATGCCCACATAAGGTTTGATCTTGCTTCGTAATCTTCAGGGCTTTTCATTGCCTTTTCACCATAATTTATACAAGTTTTAAGTAATGATTCTGCCATTCTATCTTGAAGATAAACCCCTTTTGTATTATTGAAATACACTTCGAAAATATGACTCATTATATCTGCGGTACCTGCTGCTGTTTGACTCTTTGGAACAGTAAATGTATTTGTTGGATCTAAAATTGAAAACTTAGGAGCCATGTCTTTATGACCAGTACCAAGTTTTTGATTAGTTTCTAGATTTGTAATTACTGCACCTGCATCCATTTCAGATCCTGTAGCAGATAATGTAAGTATACTTGCAATTGGAAGAACCTTTTTTATTTTACTTGGATTTATAACCAAGTCCCATGGTTCACCGTCATAGCATGCAGCTGCTCCTATAACCTTTGAACAATCAATTGAACTGCCTCCACCTACATCAAGTATAATGTCTATATTATTTTCCTTACAAATTTCAGCACCTTTTCTTACACTTGTTATTCTTGGATTAGGTTCTACACCTGGAAGCTCCCAAAAACTAATGTTATTTTTATTAAAAATATCTATAACCTTCTCATATAGTCCGCTTTTCTTTATGCTTCCGCCGCCATAAACAAGTAGAACTTTAGAGCCATACTGTTTTATTTGTTCTCCCAAAACATTTATTTTATCTTTTCCAAAAAATATTTTGGTTGGAATTGAATAATTAAAATTTAGCATATTGCACTCTCCTTTTTATAATAGATATTATTAAGCTTTAAGTTTTAAATGCTTTTATAATAATTAACTATCACTTAGAACCTAACTTGGTATCTTTATATAGTATAATTTTACTACAATAAGTACTATATTCAAATACATATTTTGAAATTATTCCATTAAATAAAACCAGGGAATATTTCTACTCCCTGGCCACAAGATTAGTGAATATATGGAGACTTTAAAATCATTTTCGGTATAATCCTAAATAATTGTTATTAAAATCTTTTCCCATTGGAATCACCTCTCTATAATAATATTGTGTGCATAATATAAATTAATACTCTGGTAACTTCACCCATTTAGTGTTTAAATTACAATAACTTGATTTATTTTTAATACATCTAATTCTTTATATAGTATTTTAATTTTTATAATTTTATTATAAATTAAAAAACATGTAGCACTTTTATGTTTAATATAGTATGCTATATGTATGATAACGTTTAAATGCGATATACAATATCAAAATTTACATTCTAATAATATACATCAACTTGAATATATGTATATCATATTAAAATTTTTTGGAGGTATGTTTTTATGAGTAATGGTACTTTTAAGATTTCCCAAGAAATACTGAATCAAGTGAATAGCTTAGCAGAAGAATCAGGCATGTCTAAAGAAGATTTTATACATTGTCTTGCTAAGTTTTATGATGTAAACGACTCCAACGATTGTCGTTGCTATTACGACAGTTTTACAGCTTAGTTTTTAACTTTAATCCTATGCCATTATATAGTTCAAATATGGCAACTACTTAAAGGGATTGGCTTAAGTAGTTGCCATATTTTTATTTTTACTTCTTCTTCTTATTTTAACTTTTCTACAATATACTATAAAAACACTCAGTTAACCAAAAGAAATTTAATTTCGCCTCAATAATATTCTTTTATAAACAAGGTTTAGTTGACCATATATTTTGACTATTATGTTGTATAATTACACTTTATATATAATCTAATTATGCAAAAACCAATGCATCGTACTTAATATAAAATAAGAAGGAGATGTTTATACATGATATTATTGGAAGCCATAGGGAAAATTTCAGATTTTATTTGGGGACCGCCCTTACTAATTTTACTTGTTGGTGGAGGCATTATCCTTACTGTTACGCTAGGCTTTTTTCAATTCAAATACCTGCCTTTCATATTAAAAGAAACCTTTGGAAAAATGTTCAAGAAGCCTAATGGTGAAGGTACCATAACCCCATTTCAGGCAGCATGTTCAGCATTAGCATCAACAGTAGGTGCTGCCAACATTGTAGGTGTTCCTGTTGCCATAGCTTTAGGTGGGCCTGGGGCAATATTTTGGATGTGGATAGTTGCTCTTTTGGGACAAGCTACTAAATTCTCTGAGATTATACTCGGCATAAAATATAGAGAAAAAAATGAGATAGGAGAATATGTTGGGGGGCCTATATATTATTTGAAAAAAGGATTAAAATCTCCAATATTAGGTGTAATGTGTTCCTTCTTTTTTATGCTTGAAATAATCCCATCCATTTCAGCCCAATCTCTTTCCGTATGTCAAACTGTAGAAGCTGTTGGAATACCCAAAATTATAACCGCCATTGTAATGGCGTCATTAGTGGCTTTAGTTGTATATGGAGGTATTAAAAGAATTGGCCAAGTAACAGAAATGTTGGTTCCTTTTATGGCATTAATATTCATAATCGCAACTATGATTATAATTATAATGAATATTTCAAATGTGCCTCATGTATTTTCTTTGATCTTTAAAGGCGCATTTTCTCCTATTGCTGCTATAGGTGGCTTTGGAGGTTCTGCTATAGCCTCAACAATAAGATGGGGTATGGCAAGAGGGCTTTATTCAAATGAGGCCGGTATGGGAAGCGCTCCAATAGCGCATTCAGCCGCTATTACGGATCATCCAGTTCGTCAGGCCTTATGGGGTGTATTTGAAGTGATAATAGATACACTTGTAATATGTACTATGACAGCCTTAGCAGTTTTAACTACCGGTGTCTGGGAACAAGTACCCGCAGATAAAGCAGCTTCAATGCCAGCAATAGTTTTTCAAAATGCATTTGGTCATAACTTAGGCGGAATAATTATATCAATATGCTTGCTTCTTTTTGTATTATCTACAATTATTGTAATATCATTTTATTGTGAAAAAGTGGCTGAATCACTATTCGGCCTAAAATTTTCAAAGGCTATTAGGGTTCTTTGTCTTATGGCTATAATATGGGGAGCAGTTGGTTCTCTTGAATCTTTATTTTCTATATTAGATTTATTATTAGCCTTTGTTGTTATACCTAATATGATAGGTATTATATTAATGAGACATGAGGTAAAGGAATTAAAAGACGAATTTTTTAATGATCCTAAATTTTATCAAGGAGCAAAGTCAAAATCAAAAATTTAAGTATTTAGCTTGTTTTTATATTTTTCATATATAAGTGGGGTTAAATATATATATATTTAACCCCACAAAACTTCTTATGCTAATTTTATTATTTAAAAATATTAAATTTAATTAATATTTACCTTTTTAGTGGTTAACTTAATTAAATCTCCTCTTTGACCTTTTAACTAATGCTGTCCCTAGGAATATAAGAATTAATCCTAGTGAATTAATAATATTAAAATTAACTAAAGAACCTGTCTTTGGTAGATTTTCTTCATCAGAAATTACCACTACCACTGCTTTTACCTTTTCCCCAGTATCTTTTATACTTCCTTCAATTTCAAACTCCCCACTTTTTTCATAGTTTATAGAATCAATATCATTCCATTTAACCTCTAATTTCTTATATGTTCCATCACTATTTAATACTGTTATCGTAGATGGAAGTTCAGGGGCCATACCTTCTTTTGATGTAGCATTTATAACTGCTTTATATTCTGAATTAGCAGCATTCTTTAAATCTGAGTTTGCTCTAAGTTCTAATTTATTTTGATTTTTTAAATTAGCATCTGCTTGAAGTTGTAATTTATTTTGATTATTTAAATATTCATATGCTTGAAATCCTAATTTAAGCTTAGCTTCTGGCTTTACCGGTGGTTTAACATCTGGTTTAACCTCTGGCTTAACATCTGGTTTGACATCTGGTTTAACCTCTGGCTTAACCTCTGGCTTAACCTCTGGCTTAACCTCTGGTTTAACATCTGGTTTAACATCTGGTTTAACATCTGGTTTAACATCTGGTTTGACATCTGGTTTAACATCTGGTTTAACATCTGGTTTAACATCTGGTTTAACATCTG
>CAYYWN010000029.1:0-5479 GCA_964474485.1 uncultured Clostridium sp.
CTTATACAGATATGGAATAATGACAGTATAGGTTTTACATCTGAAAGAGTTATATGGTTATTCGTAGTTTTGTTACTTGCTTTAATTATAGAAATTATATTTACAGCAATAAGGGAAAAGTTTGCAAAGGGTTTTAATATAAAGAATTGTGTAATGATGTTAAATAGTATGTTTCATTTGAAGTATGATGAAATCAATGAAAAGGGACCTATGAATTTGATTGAGACAATAGCCATTTCAGTAAATAGTTTCTATGCATACTATACAGGAGATGCTATTAAAATATGGTCAAGCCTCATAATAATTACTTCAATAACGGTAATGGTTTTTTTGATGAATCCTTATATTGCTATTATATTAGTAATAATTGTACCTATTAATTATTTTGGTTATAGACTACTAAATAGAGAACTAATGAAACGATCAAAAAATATGCAAGAGAGCACTTCATCTGGATGGCAAGAGATTCTCTCTATAGTAAACCAAACAGATTATTTAAAACAATTACCTGATTATGAAAGATTATTTGAACAATTTGATTCATCTTTAAAAAAGATTTACGGGTCAATGGCTGACGTCAATATTTATGCTCAGTCATCAAGTACTTTGTTAAAATCAATGAATTCTATAGTAAACATTATGGTTATGGTTTTCTTAGTAATGGACTATATGAAATTAAATCAAAATCCAATGATTTTGGTAATTTATACAATAATATTGCCTTTGTTTTTTAATCAAGTAAATCAGTTGACCAGCTCTAATTTGAATAAAAGAGATATGGTCAATTCAAAAAAGTTTGTAGAAGAACTTAAACAACATAGAGAATTAGATGGACATATTGATATAGAATCAATAGATACAGTTGATTTACAAATAGATAAACTAATGATAAAAGATAGAGTATTATCTAAGAATATTAATGGTAGCTATAAAAAAGGTGATATAGTTTGGATAAAAGGTTCAAGTGGTGCAGGCAAATCCACTTTACTTAAGCTAATTCCAAAGTTTAGAGAATCGGAAGGTGTAAAGTTAAATAAAGAAAGTATTATCAATATAACCAATAAAAGTATTAGATCTAATGTAGAGTATCTATCTCAAAATGTTCCTATTATAAAAGGTACTTTAAGAGATAACTTATTTTTGGGAAAAGAGAGATTATTAGAAATAGAAAATGATTTAATTAAAGACCCTATTTTAAAGACAATTTTTAAAAATATTAATTTGGATACTGTTATACTTGAAGGTGGAACTAATCTTTCGGGAGGAGAGAAACAAAAAGTTGCCATAGTTAGAGCTTTATATAATCATTCGGATGTTCTTATTTTAGATGAGATAACTTCAAATATAGATAAAGAAAGCGCAAATGATATTTTAAATAGGATAATTGATGACAGTAGCAATAGAATAACATTTATTATTACTCATGATGATTTGTCGGATAGATATTATAATACAGTTTTAAACTTATAAATTAAAAAATAGCATCAATTAACTGGGAGAATAAATCTAATTCACATAATTAAATTCAGGGGAGATTAGAATGAAAGTTAAATTTGAAGTAGCAGATTTTTCTTATATAATGAATTCTATTAAAGAATTTTTACTATATGAGCCAGAGACATTTTTAGATATGATTACTTATTTTTATAAAGACATAGATGAATCTGTCTTTATTTCCTTGGATAAAACTGATCAGGTTGAATATATTGAGAAAAGGTTACTGGATAACTACAATAGCAATGAATTAGTATTGTTAGAAAAGAAAAATAGCTATCAAAAATATTGGGACTTTTATGAAGAAGAAATACAACAGGGATTTGAAGAAATCTTTGATATAGATTTAAAAGATAAATTTAATAATATGGTAGCATACATTAGTTTAAATCCAGTAATGCCTAGATATCTTGAAACTAATACATTTGATATTTTTTATATAAATAGTGATAAAGAGGCCGTTGGATGTGCTTTGCATGAAATTACTCATTTTATTTGGTTTAATATATGGCAGTCATATTTTCATGATAATCCTGAAGAATATGAAACCCCTCATTTAAAGTGGATACTAAGTGAGATGGCCATAGATCCAATTCTTAATGAGAAGAGACTAGCTTATCTAAATCCTTATGAACAAAAGGCATATGATTGTTTTTATAGCATAAAAATAGATGGTAAACCAGCTATAGACTGTTTAAGGGAAATATATGAAAACAACTCAATCCTTGATTTTATGAAGAAGGGTTATGACTTCTGTTTAGTTCATAGAGACAAGATTGGAGAAGTTAAATTATAAATTTAAGACATGTTTTTGAGAATACGCTGAAATTAATATTAAAACAATCCTAATATTGAATATAACTTTTTGGAGGTAAAAATGAAAAAAGTAATCGAAAAATTAACTGATATACTTCGAGAAAAGTTTGAACAGCTTGGATATGATAAGGAATTTTGTGTCGTAACAAAATCCAATAGAGAGGATATTTGTCAATTCCAGTGCAATGGTGCTTTTGCCGTGGCAAAGAAGTATAAGAAGGCTCCTCTTGTTATAGCAGAATCTGCTGTTTCAGAATTAAAAGATGTTGATATTTTTGAATTTGTAAAGCCAGGATTTATAAATATTTCGCTAAAAGATAGCTTTATTGTAGATTATTTGAGCAATATGAGTAATGATAATAAGCTTGGGTGTAGTAATATGCAGACTCCGCTAACTATTATAGTAGATTATGGTGGAGCGAATGTTGCTAAGCCGTTACATGTAGGGCATCTTCGTGCAGCGATCATTGGTGAGAGTATAAAGCGAGTTTCAAAGTTCTTAGGACATAATGTAATTGGGGATATTCACTTAGGTGATTGGGGTTTACAGATCGGCATGGTAATTTCGGAAGTAAAAAGGCGTACACCAGAACTTCCGTATTTTGATGAAAATTTTGATGGTGAATATCCAAAGGAAGCACCGTTTACAATAGATGAACTAGAAGAAATTTATCCTGCTGCAAATAAACTTGCTAAGGGTGACAAAGTTGCTATGGAGGAGGCGAGAAAAGCTACATTTGATCTTCAAAATGGTAGAAGAGGATACATTGAATTATGGAAGTGGATACTTCAAGTTTCGATTGCAGATTTAAATAAAAATTACAGAAACCTAAATGTTGAGTTTGATCTTTGGAAAGGTGAAAGTGATTGCCAGAAGTACGTTGGTGAAATGGTTAAATATCTTAAAGAAAATGGCTATGCGTATAAGAGCGAAGGTGCAGTGGTTATCGACGTATCTAAGGAAGATGATACTTTTGAAGTTCCGCCGTTTATGTTATTGAAGTCCGATGGTGCTACATTATATAGCACAACTGATTTGGCAACAATATGGGATAGAATTAAAGAGTATGATCCAGATAAAATTATATACGTGGTTGATAAAAGACAGGATCTACACTTCGAGCAAGTATTTAGATGTGCTGAAAAAACTAAAATTAAAACTGATAAGTTAGAGTTAAGTTTTATTGGTTTTGGAACAATGAACGGTAAAGATGGAAAACCATTCAAGACAAGGGATGGGGGAGTTATGAGATTACAAGACTTAATTAAAATGATTAAGGAAGGTGTAATTAGAAAACTTAATGAAGGTAAGTTCATTGATAATGAAGAAATTGAAGATATATCAACAAAAGTAGGTTTGGCAGCGTTAAAATATGGAGACTTATCTAATCAAGCAAGTAAGAACTATATATTTGATTTAGATAAATTTGCATCTTTTGAAGGTAATACAGGTCCATATATACTATATACAGCAGTACGAATTAAATCTATTCTAAATAAATGTGAAGGGTTAATTAATAAAAATGAATTTAAACTAATCGAACCATTGAATGATAGTGAAAGAAATTTAATGCTGAAACTTATGAATTTCAATGAGGTCGTTGAAAAAGCATTTGATGACAAAGCATCACATAAAATTTGTGAATATATTTATGCTGTTTCCAATTCATTTAATAAATTTTATAGTAGTAACAGAATTATTACTGAAGAAAATTTAGATAGAAAGATGTCTTGGATGTCACTTATTACATTGACTAAAAATGTATTAGAAACAGGGCTTGATTTGCTTGGATTAGAAGTTCCGAATAAGATGTAGTTTTCAATGTAAAATAAAAACTTAAAATATTGAATAGATAGATTTCGTACAAATGTAATATAAAATTTGTGCGAAATCTATTAGACCAGAAATTGTATCAGTGACACTGAAATCGGGTGGCTGTTCTTAAAATCACTTATCCTTTTGTCTATCCCCTTATAAACCCTGTATCTATATGTATTTAGGTAATTCTGATATACATGATATTTCAATATGCGGTACAATTTCATTATTTATATTGTTATTTTTATGATTAAGCCATATAGTTTTCATACCTAAATCTAATGCTGGTTTAATATCACTTTCTAAATTATCACCCACCATTACTGCTTCTACTGGTGTAATTTTCATTGTTTCAATAGCAGTTTTAAAAATTTGTTTATTGGGTTTACTAATTTTTAATGAATAACTAAATGTAAAACTGTCAATTAAGTCATAAATATTTGCTTTTTTAAAACATTCTTTCATAACCTCATCATAATAACAAGTATTTGATATAATTCCTATTTTGTAACCCTTCTCTTTTATTATTTTTAAGGTGTCATATATACTATTTTCAAAATATACTTGTTCCCTATAACCTGTATAGAATAAATTAATTGCTTCTATGCATTGCTCTAAGTTAAGACTTAATTCATGTTTTTGAAGAAAATTATTTAGAAAGTCTTCTATTGGGTACTCTGTAAGTGTTATTTTTCTATCTTTTATACCTTCCATCCAACTTTGATAAAATCCTTGCTTTACTTCATTAAATTTAATATTTGTATTAAATTTATTTAGATATTCAGTTAAATATATTAAACCTTGCATATCTTTTTCATCATCTGATTTTCCATAATGAAAATGTAATAAAGTATTTCCCATATCAAAAAATATTACCTTAACCATCATTCCACCTCAATTTAAATTTTATAATTATTATATTAAGAAAGATTTAAGATATTCTTAAATAAGTTTTAGATAATTAATTATATAATATATTTGGCAATAAAAAATTAAAAAAGGAATATTTTTGTTTAGTTTTAAAATGAAATTTTAATTGGGTAGTTAATATTGAGTTCAAAAAAGGAGAGAAGAGATGAGGGAATTAATAAGTTTTATAATATCATTTATTTTAATAACCATTTTAAATATTTTCTTAAGAAAGAGTAATAAGAACTTTGAAAATAAAGTAAGTTGGCAACATTACTTCTTTAGTACATTTTTATAATGTAATCTGTAATTGGATTTACACAAGTAATAAGATTTTCTTTCTTGGAAAAATGGCAAAGAATTTCAAAGTTTAAATAGCCTATTTTCAATTCTAACATAAATTTTATATCTCGACTACAAAATCGAAGCAGCTTCTTGTAA
>CAYYWN010000029.1:5489-13914 GCA_964474485.1 uncultured Clostridium sp.
ATAAGAACTTGGAAAATAAAGTAAGTTGGCAACATTACTTCTTTAGATACATGTTTATATTGTATCTTGTAGTTGCATTAACACAAGTAGTAGGATTTCCTTCTTTGGAAAAATGGCAAAGAATTTCAAGATTTAATAGGCCTATATTCAATCCTAATATAAATTTAGTACCTTTTAAAGATGGAATTCAAATATCATCAATACTTAATATAATATTTTTTATGCCTTTTGGATTTTTACTACCAACATTATGGAAAAAATATAGAACATTATGGTCAACATTGTATCAAGGAATATTATTTTCAATTATTATTGAAATTAGTCAATTGTTTGTTCCATATCGTGCAACGGATGTTGATGATTTAATAATGAATACCATAGGAACTATTTGTGGGTGGATTGTTTTTAATATTATGAGTAAAGTTTTTCATAAATTTGCGAATAAAACAGTAAACCAACCATTCTCTAGTGATAGAATATTTACCAAATTTGAACCTTATCTATATATTGTGATTGCAATTATAAGTTCATTTTTAGGCTAATAATATAATAATAATGTTTTATTTGTGATATCCTATCACCATGAACTGACTTTATTAATTGACTGTACCATAAACTTCTAGTTAATATAATCTTTTTATTGTTTATTTTAATCTTATTTAAAGAGGGATACGCTATCCCTCTTTAAATGTCTATTACTTATACTATTTTGATAATGCTCGATGGAGTAAAGTTTTTTTGAAACTTTTTAATCGAGACATATCCTGTTTTTGAGAATACGCTGCAATTAATATTAAAATAATTCCTAATCCTGCACAAAATTCTTCGATAAAGTTTGGTAATAAATTAAAGCATTTTGAAAGTAACCAAAGTTCGTTAAAAAATAATGCAAAATAAGTATAATTAGTGAGCTTTTTCATTAATATCACCTCTATATAACAATACATACATTATATAGAAAATTATAACAGTTTACAAGAGAGCTTGACGCGTAAGATAAATAATCAATTTAACAAATAAGACCATGTACTAATTAATTAGTCTATGGCCTTATTTTGAAGAGTTTAGTCAAGTAACAGTGTTGGAAGTGTAACACTGCTAAATCTACATAGATTTACCACCATTTATATAGACTTAGCACTGGTATAAACGTATTGCTTTATACTTAAGGCAAGGTCAAAACATGAGCTTCCTTTAAGTATATTTTTTATGGTGTATTCTTTTATTTCATCATATTTATTAAAAATAATTTTTGCTTTATTACTGTCATTGTATACTTTCCAATATCCACATAACAAACATTTTTTTGTAGAGCATTCCATGAAGTCTTTAACATCTTTAAATGGGATTCCAAGGAATAATCCGAGTTCGTGAGGGCAGTGATACTTTTCATATCTAGATTTTAAGGTAGTTACACAATCATTAATAGAACCATTAGGGGGATACCCTATAGTAAGTAAAAATTCCATGGTGTCATTTTTATTTAATTCTTGTTTTAATATAGATTCACTATAGATCATAACTATGATAGAATCATAACTTTCTCTTAACTCTACAAATTTCAAGTTTAGACTGTCCATGAAATTAATTCCAAAATCATTCCAGCCTTTATACAACTTAATATTACTCTTTTTTATTGTAACTGTAGCAGCTGGTTTAATTTCTGCGATTACTAATGATAAATGATATACTAAAAAAGTTTCTACATGCTCTTTATTATTCATTGAATTCAATTTGTCATAAAAATCTAGATGTATCAATTCATACCAGCGCCAAACTTATTTTATGAAAGAACTATTTTTTTACCGAAATCTATACACTCTTGATTACTATCATCTGGTTCATTTTGAATTATTAAAGGAGCACCTATAATAGTACAACCACAATCTAACATTTTATCTTCAAAGTCTCTCATCCATTCGCCATCTCCCCAGCCATAAGAGCCAAAAAGTGAAACTTTTTTACCGAATACTTTAGTTGAAATTTCATCTATAAATGGTTGGAATTCTGATTCTTCTAATACTTCACTTCCCATAGATGGGCAGCCTAAGACTAGAGTATCCTCTTCTAATAAAGCATCAATATTTACATCAGATACAAATATTGTTTCTGCATCTTTACCTTCAGCTACAATACCTTGTTTAATTAATTTTGCCATCTTTTCTGTATTACCTGTTCCAGACCAATATACTATTTTCATTTAAATACCCTCCCTAAATCTTTGTGATTATGAAAATCAATCTCAATTAAAGAATATAACAAATATTAAAGATTGTCAAGTGTGGAGTATAAATTTAATGTATTTGATATTTTAATCACAACAAATTATATATTATTATGTTATAATTTCACTATTGGGAATGAAGTACTCCCTTAGCAAATGCTAAAACCGCTTATTTAGCTGATGACTTCTGCAATAATATTATTGCGGAGCTATCAGCTTTTTTGTGCTTTAATAAAGGAGGATTTTTATGTTATTTAGTCTTGCTCTTATTCTTATTATAGGATTCACATTAAGTGGTATCCTAAATAGACTTAGGTTACCAGGAATTTTAGGTATGCTTATTACTGGAGTTATTCTTGGACCTTTTGTATTAAATTTAATATCATCGGATATTCTTAATATATCTAAGGATCTAAGGCAAATAGCCCTTATTGTAATACTTTCACGGGCAGGTCTTTCACTAGATGTTAAGGATTTAAAAAAGGTAGGAACACCTGCTATTTTGATGTGCTTTGTACCGGCTACCTTTGAACTTGTTGCAATAACATTACTTGCTCCAATACTTTTTAAGGTGTCATATATAGAAGCTGCTATAATGGGAACTGTTCTCGCTGCTGTTTCTCCAGCGGTAGTTGTGCCTATGATGCTTAAAGTTATGGAAGGTGGGTATGGTAAGGAAAAAAGCATACCACAATTAATATTAGCAGGGGCATCTGTAGATGATGTTTATGTTATTGTATTATTTACAGCCTTTATGGGTATGTATCAGGGAAAAAGCTTTAGTATACTAAGTCTTACAGCAGTTCCAATTTCAATAGTTGTTGGCTTAGCTATAGGTATTTTATCAGGACTTTTACTTGTGTTTGTATTCAAAAGACTTCATATAAGAGATACTGTAAAAATATTAATAATTCTTAGTGTTTCTTTTTTATTTATAAGTCTTGAATCAGAAGTTAAAGCCTATATTCCTATGTCAGGATTACTAGCAGTAATGGCTTTAGGAGGAACTATCTTAAAAAAATACGAGGTTTTGGCGAAGCGTTTATCTGAGAAGCTCTCAAAAGTATGGGTGGGGGCTGAAATTTTACTTTTTGTTTTAGTAGGGGCTGCTGTTGACATTAGGTTTGTTTCAGATGCAGGCCTTATGGCAGTTATTCTTATTTTAAGTGCACTTATTTTTAGAATATGTGGAGTTTATATATGTTTAATAAAAACCAAGCTTACAAATAGAGAAAAGCTTTTTTGTGCCATATCTTATTTGCCTAAGGCTACTGTTCAAGCTGCTATTGGTTCAATACCTCTTTCTGCTGGGGTTTTAGCAGGAAACACCATTCTTACAGTTGCAGTACTTGCTATTTTAATTACAGCTCCAATTGGTGCTATAGGCATTAATATGACTTATAAAAAACTTTTAACAAAAGAACATGTAAATATCTAGTATAATTAATATAATAGGATAATCAATAAGGAGAAAATAATATGAATTATAAAATATATATTGTGGAAGATGATTTATCAATAAGTCTATTACTAAAAGATTATATTGTTAAATATGAATTTGATGTAAGGTTAGCAGAAAACTTTGAAGATATAATGAAGGAGTTTAATGAATTTAATCCTGATTTGGTGTTACTAGATGTGAACTTACCCAAATATGACGGATTTTATTGGTGCAGAAAGATAAGACAGGAATCAAAAAATCCTATAATTTTCATATCAGCTAGAGATAGTGGTATGGATCAGGTAATGGCACTTGAAAGTGGCGCAGATGATTATATAATTAAACCTTTTTATTATGATGTTCTTATGGCAAAGATAAAAAGTCATATAAGAAGAACTTTTGGAGACTATGCACCAAAGGCTGATGAAAGAATAGTGGAACTTGAAGGGTTGAAGTTTTATCCAGAAAGATCTGAAATAGAATTTAAAAATGAAAGACTAGTTATAACTAAGAAAGAAGGAATATTATTAGAATGGCTTATTAAGAAATACCCAAAGGTTGTAAATAGAGATTTTCTTTTAGAGAAAATATGGGATGATATTGAGTTTGTAGAAGAGAATACATTGAATGTTAATGTAAGTAGAATAAGAAAAAGACTCCAGGAGTTAGGAATAGATAATGGGGTAGAAACAGTACGAGGAATAGGATATAGATTAAATAGAACTTGGTAGGGAGAAGAAAGAATGAAATTATTTATAAAAGATAATCTAGGATATATAAGCATATACCTTATAAGTGTTCTTCTTACATTAGGATATTTAGCTCTTTTAGGAATTATGGAAGTTAATGAATATTTTTATATATTATTATTTAATATATTTATTTTATGCTGCTTTTTATTTTTCAGATATTATAAAAATAAAGAAGTATACAGGCTTTTAGAGAATGGATTAAATAATTTAGATGAATCCTTTGTAGAATTAGGGAATTCAGTTTTAGGGCAAAATATCTGTAATATTTTAAGGAAAGAGCATAACTTGTATGAAGCTGAAATTATAAAATCTAATAAGGTTTATAGTGAACATCTAATGTTTATAAATCAGTGGGTTCATCAAATGAAAACACCTCTATCAGTAATGCAATTGCAGATGCAGGAATATGAGGGGGAAGAGTATGCTGAGAGTATGAAAGAGGAAATAAGTAAATTAAATAAGGGATTAAATATGGCCATGTATTTTGCTAGACTTGGTTCATTTCAGAAAGATTTTATAGTAGAAAGGTTTTCTTTATATAACTTAGTTATGAATAAAGTTAATGAAGAAAGACAAATGTTTATTAAAAATAGGATAATACCAAAAGTTGAAATAGATGATTCAATAGAAGTGTATAGTGATGCTAAATGGATAAAATTCATATTAGAACAGCTCATTGTTAATGGAGTAAAATATTCTAAAGATCATGGAAAAGAATTGATTATAAGAGCTTTTGATGAAGAAGATACTGTTAAGTTAACTGTAATTGATAAAGGTGTAGGAATACCTAAAAAGGATATCAAGAGAGTTTTTGATCCATTTTTTACAGGAGAAAATGGACGTAATTTTGGAGAGTCTACTGGAATGGGATTATATATGGTTAAAAAGATTTGTGATAATTTAGAACATAGGGTATTTATAGATTCTAAAGTTGGAGAGGGAACAACTACTTCTATAATATTTAAAAAGTAGGATAGAATATTAAATATGGAAATAGGATAGGTAGTCTAAAGGACTATACTATTCTATTTTTTTACGAATTAATAAGTGTGACATATATGTCATACTTCTGTAAGGTTTCAAGATAGTATATTGATATAGTATCCTTTAAACTAAATATATAAGTATTAGTTTTGAAGGAGAGATGAGTATATGGGTATTGATATAGTATTTATATTAAAGGCTATTATAATAGCAGTTGTAGAGGGTCTTACAGAATTTATTCCGGTATCTTCTACAGGGCATATGATATTAGTTGGAAGTGCAATTAATTTTAATGGTGAATTCGCTAAAATGTTTGAGGTTGTAATTCAGCTTGGAGCAATATTAGCAGTAGTAGTTCTTTATTGGAAGAAGATTAAAGAGAGTGTGATAGAATTCTTTAAGTTTATATTTACTAGAGGCAAAGTAGGTGAGACTGGATTTAAATTTGGAGTTAATGTTATAGTAGCCTCTATTCCCATTGGAATTATAGGTGTATTATTCTATCATAAAATAAAAACATTATTTAGACCAGAGGTAGTAATTGTAGGATTTATAGTAGGAGGTATTTTACTATTAATAATAGAAAATAGATTTAGAAAAAAAGAACATTCTGTACAGGATATAGATAGCATAACAATCACTCAAGCCTTAAAGGTAGGATTATTACAAATTTTATCAGTATGGCCTGGGATGTCAAGAAGTGCATCTACTATAATGGGTGGCTGGATTGCCGGTATATCAACATCTGTAGCGGCAGAATTTTCCTTCTTTTTAGCTATTCCAGCAATGATAGGATCTTCAGGAAAGGATTTATTTGAATTTGATTATTCTATAATGACACCAACCTTATGGATTGCTTTGATATTAGGTTTTATTGTTGCATTTATAGTGTCAATAATAGTTATGAATAAATTTGTAAGCTATTTAAAAAAGAAACCTATGAAGATATTTGCAGTATATAGAATTTTAGCAGGTCTTTTACTTGGTGTATTAGTATCTAATAAGGTTATAGCATTAACTGTGTAGAAGGGGAGATAAAAATGGAAATTTTAAAGGTTAGTAATTTAAAAAAGGTGTATTGTAAGAAGCTTATATTCACTGCATTATATAATATAAGCTTTAGCATAGAAGAAGGGGAATTTGTAGGGATTATGGGACCTTCAGGAAGTGGTAAGACCACACTTTTAAACATGATTTCCACAGTTGATAAACCAACTTCAGGGCAAATAAGAATAAAGGATAAAGATCCTTTAGGACTTAAGGGAGAAGAGCTAGCTTTATTCAGAAGAAGAGAGCTAGGATTTGTATTCCAAGATTTTAATCTATTAGACACATTAACCATTGGAGAAAATATAGTATTGCCATTAACTTTAGATGGAATATCAATTGAAGAGCAGGATGAAAAATTAGCTAGGGTATCAAAAATTTTTGGTATCGAAAGCTTGCTCGAGAAGAGAACCTTTGAAGTATCAGGAGGAGAAGCACAAAGGACAGCTATTGCAAGAGCATTAATACATGATCCTTCCATGCTCTTAGCAGATGAACCCACTGGTAACTTAGATTCAAAATCATCAAAAATTGTAATGAAGTTATTTGAGAAGATAAATAAAGAGGAGAAGGTAACTACTATGATGGTTACCCATGATCCTTTATCTGCTAGTTATTGTAATAGAATACTTTTTATAAAGGATGGATCTATATACAATGAAATTTATAAAGGAGATAGTAGAGAGCAATTTTATCAAGAAATAATAGATGTACTTGCTTTATTAGGAGGTAAAAACTAATGAACTTTAAAGAATTTGCTATTAAAAACGTAGTAAGAAATACTAGGGCTTATTTTGCATATTTTTTGAGTAGTACTATATCAGCAGCATTATTGTTCTCATTTACTATGCTGGTATTACATCCTAACTTAGATGTTACTATATTTCCAGAATATTTAAGAAAGGCATTTAAGTTAACATCAATAATTGCATATTTATTTTTATGTTTTTTCGTATTTTATTCTGTAAGTGTATTTTTAAAAAGTAGGTTTAAAGAGTTTGGTATACTATACATTTTGGGTGCCGCAGACAAGCAAATTAAAAAGATGATTGCAATTGAAAATACATTAATTAGTTCTGTATCAGGGGTATCGGGTGTTATAATAGGCTTAGTTTTTTCTAAAATATTTTTAGTTGTTAGTGGTAGATTATTAGGTTATAACGCTTTATTATTCTATTTTCCTGTTAAAGCAATGATAATAACCTTAATAGCATTTGTTCTAATGGGAATCTTAATTTCAATTTTTACCACATCTATGATAAAGGAAGATATAGTTTTAACTTTGCTTAAAGGAACACAAAGACCAAAGAGTGAGCCAAAGACTTCAACTATTTTTGCACTAGTTTGTGTAGGATTATTGTTTGGGGGATATTATTTTTCTATTACATCAACTATGCAAACTATATCCTATAGAATTATACCTGTAACAGCAGTAGTTATAATTGCGACATATTTGCTATTCTCACAACTCAGTGTTTTTGTGATAAAAGTTTTAAAAGAGAATAGAAAATTTTATATGAATAAAACAAATGTATTATGGATTTCAAACCTTTTATATAGGATAAAGGATAATACAAGAATGTTCTTTTTAATTACAATAACTTCTGCAGTAGCATTTACATCCATCGGATCAGTATCAGCCTTTTGGATAAATAAGGAGGATGAGGTTGATAAAAACTTTCCCCAAGCATTTTTCTACGCATCTGATAAAAAAGATTATGAAAGATTAGCCTTTATAGAAGATGCTTTAAATAAGGGGGAATATAATTATACTAAAGTTGAAGGTGAGATTAAGTTTGTATTACCTAGTGAAAATATCCTAGCCATAAATATAATTGATGAAAGTACTTATAATGTTTTGGCTAAATCACTAAAGCAAGAAGAAATTCATATTGAGAGTGGTAAAGCAATAGCAGTAACACCATTACTAGGTAATAAGAGAGAAAATATTTTAGTAGACAATATGGATATAAAAGT
>CAYYWN010000030.1:0-13844 GCA_964474485.1 uncultured Clostridium sp.
AAAAGAAAATTCCTATGGACTTGTTAAAAAGGACATGGGTGCCAATGGTTGTTGAAGTTAAATTCATGTTATTTCTATCAATGATAATGTTCTTATAGAAAGAATAAAAAGGAAGAGCAATTTTATTTGTAGCAATTGGGGCAATTTTTAAAATTACCAATACGGTGGACTTAAGATAAGTTGATATTAGAAGTTTAATAAATTTAATATAATATTAAGTAAAGAAAAGAACAGAGAGTTTAATAATCTGTTCTTTTTTGTATGTAGTATTTTATAGGTGTTATATGAAAGCTTTAGTAATATGATATAATTTATAATGAGAGATTATATTCTAAAATACGAAGACTTTTAATCAAGTAATTCTTAGGTTCAGGTGGAGTTTTATTATGAGAAGTACTTTCTCCATCTGAACCTTACAAGTATAGTTAAGATTATTAGACAAATTTAGTTTGTAGGAGAACATTATGCATGAAATAGAGGTAAAAGGAATCTTATCTGCAAAGAATGGGATGAATATATATCGTGGTTGTACACATGGTTGTATTTATTGCGATTCTAGGAGTAGATGTTATCAGATTAATCATGATTTTGAAGACATAGAAGTAAAAACAAATGCACCCCAGCTATTGGAGGATTCACTGCGTAGAAAACGAAAAAAATGTATGGTAGCTACGGGAGCTATGTGTGATCCATACATCCATTTAGAAGAAAACCTTAGGAATACTAGGAAGTGTCTTGAAATTATTAATACTTATGGATTTGGACTTTCTATACAGACTAAGTCTGCAAGAATTTTAAAAGACCTAGATTTACTGAAAGTCATTAATGAGAAGACAAAGTGTGTGGTTCAGATGACACTTACAACTTATGATGAGGATTTGTGCAGGGTTATTGAGCCCAATGTAAGCACTACAGAAGAACGGTTTGAAGTGTTAAAGGTTATGCGTGATAATGAAATTCCTACAGTAGTTTGGCTGAGCCCAATTTTGCCATTTATAAATGATACAGAAGAAAATATAAGAGGCATTCTTAATTATTGTTTAGAGGCGAAAGTACATGGAATTATCTGTTTTGGTATGGGAGTCACTATGAGGGAAGGTAATCGAGAATATTTTTATAAGAAACTGGATGAATATTTTCCGGGTATGAAAGATAGATATATAGAGAGGTATGGCTACTCCTATGAATTAACTAGTGCTAACAATGAGAAATTAATGAATATTGTAAGGGACGCATGTGTATCTAATAATATTTTGTTTGGTGTGGATCAATGCTTTGAATATCTTCATAAATTTGAGGATAAAAGTGGTTATGAGCAGTTGGTGCTTCCTGGACTATAAAGGTTTAGGGGAATGAATATTACACTTCACTTTTATTCGTGAGGTTAATTGTACTATATTTTTTGAATTGGGACATAATCATAGGAGGTACATTAGAGCGGGTAGGCATCGGATAAATCAATCAGACATTCTTCATACACTTTTATTTCAATATTGACATCTTAAATAAAATATGTTATATCTGTATTAGGAGTTAGCACTCACACTTATAGAGTGCTAACAATAGAGTGACTATTTAAGTGCTGGGGTCTAAAGGATCTTAGGAAATAACTGTGTAATGTGAAAGTGTTATTAATACATTTACTATTTATTTTAAAGGCTTAAAGAGTTTTCTATACTATATTTTTTACTGCGCTACATTTTTTGTTACGTGGTTTTTATTCTGAAGGGAGAGAATTACATGGAAACAAAAGAATTTAAAGCAGAATCTAAAAGACTGCTAGATCTAATGATTAATTCAATTTATACTCATAAGGAAATATTTTTAAGGGAACTTATATCTAACTCTAGTGATGCTATTGATAAAATTTATTACAGAGCATTAACAGATGATAGTCTAAGCTTTGATAAGGAAAGCTACTATGTAAAGATAGCAGCAGATAAGGAAAATAGAATATTAAAGATTACTGACACTGGTATAGGTATGACAAAGGAAGAGTTAGAAAATAACCTTGGGGTTATAGCAAAAAGCGGATCTTTAGCTTTTAAGAAGGAAAATGATTCTAAGGATGGACATGACATTATAGGTCAGTTTGGTGTTGGTTTTTATGCTGCATTTATGGTGGCTGAAACAGTTACTGTTATTAGTAAATCTTTAGATAGTGATGAAGCTTACAAGTGGGAGTCTAAAGGGGCGGAAGGATATACTATAGAGCCTTGCACAAAGGATTCTATTGGTACTGAAATAATATTAAAGATTAAAGAAAATACTGAAGATGAAAATTATGACGAGTACTTAGATGAATATAGATTAAAAGAAATTATTAAAAAGTATTCTGATTTTATAAGATACCCAATAAAGATGGATATAACTAATACTAAATTAAAAGAAGGCACTGAAGATGAATATGAAGAGTATATAGAGGAACAAACTATTAACTCAATGGTGCCAATATGGAAGAAAAATAAAAGTGAGCTTAAAGAAGAGGATTATGATAAGTTTTATGAGGAAAAGCATTACGGATATGATAAGCCTTTGAAACATATTCATATAATTGTAGATGGAGCTGTTAGATATAACTCAATATTATTTATTCCACAAAGTACTCCTTATGATTATTACACAAAGGAATATGAAAAAGGGTTAGAGCTATATTCAAGTGGAGTACTTATTATGGATAAATGCCAAGATTTATTACCAGACTACTTTAGTTTTGTAAAAGGTATGGTAGATTCAGAGGATTTATCTTTAAATATATCAAGAGAAATGCTTCAACACGATAGACAGCTAAAACTTATTGCAAAAAACATTAAAAATAAGATTAAAAGCGAGTTAGTATCTTTATTAAAGAATGAAAGAGATAAATATGAAAAGTTCTATGAGTCCTTTGGTAGACAACTAAAATATGGTGTTTACAATGATTTTGGAACGGATAAAGAAATGTTACAGGATTTACTTATGTTCTATTCTTCTAAAGAGAAAAAGCTCGTAACTTTAGATGAATATATTTCTAGAATGCCTGAAAGTCAAAAATATATATACTATGCATCAGGTGAATCTAATGAAAGAATTGAAAAGCTTCCACAAACTGAATTAGTTGCAGAAGAAGGATATGAAATATTATACTTTACAGATGATGTGGATGAATTTACAATTAGGATGCTTATGTCCTATAAAGAAAAAGAGTTTAGATCAGTTTCTAGCAATGACCTAGGTATTGAAACTAAGGAAAGCGAAAAAGAAGAAGAAAAAGCACAAAAAGAGGAGAATAAAGAACTCTTTGAATATATGACAAAAGCATTATCTGGAAAGATAAAAGAGGTAAGAGCATCTAAAAGATTAAAACATCATCCAGTATGTTTCTCTAATGATGGGGAAATATCTATAGAGATGGAAAAAATATTAAATGCAATGCCAAATAATCAAGAAATAAAGGCAGATAAGATACTAGAGATTAATACTAATCATGATGTATTTAAGGCTTTAAAGAGTGCTTTTGAAGGGGATAAAGAAAAATTAGATTTATATACTAATTTACTATATACTCAAGCACTATTAATTGAAGGATTACCAATTAATGACCCAGTAGAATTTACAAATGATATATGTAAGATAATGAAATAGATAAAAAGCAAGGGGTTTCCTATATTTGGGAGGCTCTTTGCTTTTTAAGAAGAAAAAATAATACTTTGTACCTTTTTGTCTAATAATGAATATTATATTAAATAATTAGAATAATCTTAATTTACAGACTAATTATTGTAATATTAAGTATATAATTATATAATACATATAGATATAAAGACATAAAGAAATGAGGAAAGCAAATGACAAACATAAAAATTAGAGAAGTAGAGGTGTATCACCCAGAAAACCAAGTAGAAAATCAGTATTATTTAGATCATTTTAATAAACAAGGAAAGGACATAGATAGACTTCTTAAGGCATTTGGAAAGGACAAACGCTATATTATAAATAATGCAGATGAAAATACATTAACTATGGGAATAGAGGTATCTAAAAAGGTCTTAGATAAGGCTGGTCTTACAGGAGAAGATATTGATTTGATTATATTTACAAGTCAGTTTCCAGAGTATACTATTCCACCTCAATCCCTAATGGTTCACGAAGCTATAAAGGGAAAGGACGAAACATTTTGTACTGATAGTAATACTGACTGTGTTGGCATGATCGTAGCATTTGATTATGCTAGTAGATATCTTAAGGGCAGTGATAACATGAAAAGAGCTCTTATAATAGGTGCTGACTATATGTCTGTACATTGTAGAGAAGAAGATGAATATACATATCCTTTATTTGGAGATAGTGCTTGTGCTGTAATACTTGAGAAAACAGAGGAGCACTGTGGGTTTATAGATAGTTTTTATACTACTAATTCTGAGTATCCAGATATCGTGAAGTTTCCTGCTTGTGGGTCTTCAAAAACTTATGAGAGTGAAATTAATGAAAGAAAGGTTGACTGGACTCCCTTTGATGGATCTTTTATAATTCAGTATGCAAAGGAAAGCATAGATAAATTATTACAAAAGCACTCAATGAACTTTAAGGATATTAATTGGTATTGTTTTTCTCAATTTGCGTTACCTATAATAGATGGCAGTGCAGAGAAATTTGGAGTTAATAGGGATAAGTTTATTTATGTAGGAGACAAGTATGGATATACTGGTACGAGCAGTCCCTTTATAGCATTATATGAAGGAATTAAAAGTGGACAAGTTAAAAGAGGTGACAATGTTGCTTTTTGGTCAATAGGTGGTAATTGGATAACTTGTGCTATGCTTTTGAAATATTAAATAAAAATATATTAAATATGTTTAGATATATTTGAAATTTTAAGTATATCTAAGATTTTGGGAAATGAAAATTGCCTAGCTAAGTATAATTTATAACAGTATTGTTAACTTTGCATACTTAACAAGGCATTTTTGCTTTTGTAATATATTTATATGATTTCTATATTATTTAGTCCTACAGTTCTAGCAAGTCTACCAATTTGCATTTTTAAAATTGCACTATTTTTAGAATTTCCTATAGTTACTATAATTTTCTTGAAGTTATCAGTTTTGTACATTTCAAAGCAACCTTGAAGTATAGGTTGTACCGCAGGTCTATTTAACTCTAAGTTAGAACAATCAAATTTTACTGTATATTCGGCTGGGTTTATTTTTCCTACTTCAGCTTTATAACTTTTAACATATTCTGCCCCATCTTCAGGTGTAAATACCCCTTCCGTAAAGATTTCCAATACCTTTGTTGTATCATTTCTTTTAAAATCAAATTTTTTAGAATTATTCCCCATACGTACAGCGCCTCTTTCCATAAATTTAGTGTAGTTCTACCCTTTTTATGTTGCAACGTTATTATTCGATATAGTTTTATTTATAATTTATACAGAGGGTTTTAAACGTTGTCAAAGGTATTATAGCATAAATTAAGGAAAATACAAATCTAGAAAGTTTACAATATTTCTAATTAGCTATAAATCCGGTTATCTTAGAATAATATGCGGTGGGTTGGAAATAATTAGGACAGGGAAGTGTATCTTTTTCGCAAATTTTTATATTAATCTACATAAGTGCATAAAGATAGGTATTAGATGTAATAATTATTTAATGATATTATATAATATGTTAAAATGGTACAGGAATGTCTTTTGTTATAGAAAGATATTAAATGTTAATTAGATATTATAATGTTAATTGATTAAAAAAATTAATTAGGAGGAAATCATGAAAAGTATAAAATCAAAGCTAATAGTATTTTTAGGTGTATTAATAGGAAGTATATGTATAGGACTTGGGACAGTTTCTTTCATAAGCTCATCAAAGGCATTAACTTCAAATATAGGAAAGACGTTACCTAAAATTGCAGAAGAATCAGCAAGTAATATTGAAGGAAGAATTGAAGGTCAGCTTAGATCATTAGAAATTGTAGCAGCAAGAGAGGATATAAGAGATACTCAAAATTCATGGGAAAATAAAATGCCAGTTCTTTTAGAAGAGGTTGAAAGAAATAAAAGTATAATGATGGGTATAGCTGATAAAGATGGTGATGTGAAATATACTAATGGAAAAGATGCTAATGTTAAAGATAGAGCCTTTTTTCAAAAGGTGCTATCTGGTAAAAATGATATATCAGATCCCTTAGTAAGCAAAGTGGATGGGACCATTGTAGTGGTATATGCCACTCCAATTAAAAGTAATAATGAAGTGATAGGAGCCTTAATTGAAGTAAGAGACGGTAATAAGTTAAGTGAATTAACGAGTCACATTAAACTTGGAGAAACAGGCAATGGATTTATGATAAGAAAAGATGGAACAGTCATTGCTCATAGTGATAATGCTTTAGTTATGAATATGTACAATACTATTGAGGAATCAAAGAAGGATACAACATTACAGAAGTTAGCTGATATTCAAAAAAAGATGGGCCTTGGAGAAATGGGAATAGGTGAATATCAGTATGATGGAATACATAAATACATAGGTTATGCTCCTGTTAAAGGTACTGAATGGTCAGTAGGCGTAGCGGTATCTAAAGGTGAAGTATTGTCAGAACTTAATGGACTTAAAATATCTGTTGCGGTATCATCTGTACTATTTTTATTAATTGGACTTTCGATAGTTTATGTAATTTCAGAAAGTATATCTAAAGGATTAAAATCAACTTCAATACACTTAGGTTTATTAGCAAAGGGTGATTTATCTAAAGAGGTTCAATCTAAATACTTAAACTTAAAAGATGAAGTTGGAGAGATGACCAATTCAATGAAAATAATGCAACAATCATTAAGAAAGATGATTAACGGAATAAAGGATAGTTCTTCAAATATTAATATCCAATCAGAGAATTTATCAGCAGTTTCAGAAGAAATATCTAGTTCATCACAAAATGTTGCTGAAGCAATAAATCAAATTGCTGGAGGTACGAGCTCTCAGTCTGAAGATTTAATAAATGTAACAGAAGTTCTTAATGAGTTTAGTCATAAGTTATCTGAAGTGGTTAGGGAAATACAAGTTGTAGACACAAATTCTAGAAGCATTAGCTTAATGGCAAATCAGAGCAGTGGTTCCATGAAGCAATTAAATGAGTCTGTAACAAATGTTACTTCTTCATTTAACACATTTAGTACCAAAATTATTGGACTTGGGAAAGATATAAATGAAATAAATGATATTACTAATATAATAAATAATATTGCAAAGCAAACAAACTTATTAGCATTGAATGCCGCTATTGAGGCAGCTAGAGCAGGAGAGTCAGGAAGAGGATTTTCAGTTGTAGCAGATGAAATAAGAAAGCTTGCAGAACAATCAAAGGTATCATCAGAAAGAATTAGTATATTAATAAGCGAAATATCTAAAAATGCTGATACAATAGTTGTGGATTCAGTTAACATGGATGATGAATTAATAAATCAAGTTAAGATTATTAATAATTCAATAATATCTTTTAAGAAGATTATTGAAGCAGTTAATGAAGTAATTCCTAAAATTGAAACAGTTAAAAATTCTGCCCAAAATATAGATAAGGATAAAGATACTATTTTACGCAGAATAGATGCAGTATCATCAGTTTCACTGGAAGTTTCAGCATCTTCAGAAGAAATTGCAGCATCCTCAGAAGAAACCAATGCAGCCACAGAAGAAGTAGCACAATCAGCACAGCTACTTAGCAACATGACTAATAAAATGCTTGAAGAAGTAAATAAATTCAAAATATAAATAAGAGGCATTATATTTTATGTTGATATTTGGCGAAATGTATAATTAGGTTTAGTGTTAAACTTACAATGACTGAGAGTTGTTACAAATGAGGAGAAAAGTATTATGGACGGTATTATTAAAATTTCAGACCAGATAGAAAATATTCTTAAAAATCACATTAAGGTTGAGACTAAAGTAATGGCTGTAGACAGCCTATTTGGGAATATGAGGTTTCAAAATAAAATTATATTTAACCCTTATTATCAAAGAAAATATGTTTGGGATTCAGAAAAAGGAACTTATTTTATAGAAAGTATTTTACTTGGTACAGAAATACCACCATTAGTTTTTTTTAATACAAGCGATGGAAAAATTGAAATTATTGATGGAAGACAAAGGTATGAAACTATAAAGAAGTTTTTAAATGATCAAATTATACTTACTAATAGGGGATTAGATACTTTAAAAGGATTAGCAAAACGAAAATATTCTGATTTAGAAGATAGTATAAAAGATCTATTATTAGATACTAAATTAAGGATAATAGAATTTACTATTGTAAACGAATCAAAGTTAACAGAGAGCCAAGAGGATTTGATAAAAAAAGAGATTTTTAAAAGATATAATTCGGGTATAACACCACTTAAATCTGTTGAAATAAATAGGGCTAAATACAATCATGATGATGTAACAAATTTATTCAAAAGTAATCTTTTAAATAATGAAACACATAAATTTTATATAGAGCAATTGTTCTTTAATGGAAAAGTTACAAATATATCAGTAGATACAATTATGGATAAAATAAGAAGATATTTAGTAATTCATAAAATACCTGTAAAATACTTTTCAAAATCAAATAATCGCAAATTAGTTATTGAGAAGTTATATGAAATACTTATGCTGGAAATTAATGATCCTGAGGATGTATACAATGATTTTATGGCTAAGATATTAACCTTATATAAATTTAAAAAGTTACTAGATATTAATGATGCTAAATATAATGTACTTGTATTTGAATGCATTTTATGGGCATTATATATTTGTGACTATGAAGATTGTAAAATAGAGGATATTGATTATGACACAAAGTTTTATTATGGATTAATGAATCATATTATTAATG
This sequence comes from uncultured Clostridium sp., assembly GCA_964474485.1. Taxonomy (GTDB): domain Bacteria; phylum Bacillota; class Clostridia; order Clostridiales; family Clostridiaceae; genus Clostridium_L. The sequence continues at coordinate 8,857 of CAYYWN010000030.1, forward strand.
GGTTTGATAAGTATACAACAGTAGAAAGTCATTTTTATAAGAATTATGAACCCAGATATTATTATACTTTAGAATACTTTTCTAATTGTTTAAATAAACCACATCTTCTAGAAATATATGTTGAAAGTCAATATAAAAATATTGATTTTAAAGATGAAAATATAAATAGGGAAGATATAAATCTTAAAATAAATGAACTACAAGATTTAAGGATAAAAAAGCCAGAACCATCTAGTATAACAGTAGATGAATTAGGAAGGCAAATGCTTAGAGGGAAATATTTAATTAGACCATCTTATCAAAGAGATGAAGTAATAAACATCTTTAAGTCATCAGCGATTATAGAAAGTATTTTACTAGATATTAAGCTACCACCTATTTTTATTTATAAAAGAAATGATGGTGTAAGTGAAATTATAGATGGTCAACAAAGATTGCTTTCCATATTAGGATATGTTGGGCAGGGATTTAAGGATCAAAGTGGCAAGGAAGAGTTTTCTAAAAAGAATAAATTTAAACTTAAAGGACTTACCATATTAAAAGACGAAATAGATGGTAAAAAGTTTGTAGATTTGACTAGAAATATGCAGGAAAAGATATTAGATTTTAATTTAGCAGTTGTTGAAATTGATGAAGATAAAAATCCTAATTTTAATCCAATAGATTTATTTATAAGACTAAATAATAAACCATATCCTATAAAAGATAATACATTTGAGATGTGGAATTCATATATTGATAAAAGTATAATAACTAAATTAAAAGAATTAGCTTCCAGTTATGAAAATTGGTTTTATTTTAGGAAAAACAATAAACGCATGGATAATGAAGAAATGATGACATCTTTAGCTTTTTTATTTTATAACAAGGAATATGGTGAAGTTTCTAATAATATAGGATTAAATATTTATCAAAAAGGTAATAGAATAAATTTCAGAATACCAGATAAAAAAGAAATCACAAAACTACTGGTATGTGCATCAGCAAATAAAGATATAAAAAGTAACTTTTTTAAATCTATAAAGTTATTAGAGAGTTTCATAAGAAAACTTGAATTAGTGTTAATTGATGAAAATTTGTTAAATAAAAATAGGGATGACTTTTTAAAAAATGAATTAAACAAGCTATTTCAAATAAAAGCAAATTCAAGCAGAAGAAGCTTACAAGATTTATACTCTTTGTGGTATATCTTAAGCCCTTTGAATATAAATATGATTAAGAAATATAGAGAAAAGGTTAAAGAAGATATTTCAGTTATATTTATTATGTCAAAAGAAGTACCTGAGGATTCATTAGAATATTATAAGCAAAAAGTAAATGAATTTAATGATTTATATATAATTAAAAAAAGAAAATTAAAATTAAATTATGATGAGGTAGTAAAATTAATTCAGATTCAGAATAACAAATGTCCTATTTGTAGAGGAAGTTTATATATTGGAGATTTAACTCATAATGATCATATAAAAGCAATTGCCATAGGTGGAAGCGATACAAAAGAAAATATCCAAGTAGTTCATTCAAGCTGCAACCTAAGCAAAGGTGTAAAAGAAGACTATCAATTAATTATTGAATAACACCTATAAAGTCCTCCTATAAAATGGGGCACCTTTGGAGTGCAACCATGATATGGGTTCTTCCTGGATTAGTAGCAGCTATTACTTAATTTATACATGAATGAATAAAAGATATAAAGCTATTGACTTTATAAGAGTATAGTGTCATTATGTATAGTAAGATGTGAACAATTGAATTTTGTTAAATCTAATAAAAGGTATAGATATATCTGATAAATTAAATATACACTATAGGAGGAGGATTTCCATGAGTATTTATGATTTTAAAGTTAAAACAATTGATGGTGAAGAAAAAGATTTAAGTGAGTATAAATCTAAAGTTTTATTAATAGTTAATACTGCAAGTAACTGTGGCTTTACACCTCAATATAAGGGGTTAGAGGAGTTATATCAAAAGTATGGTAATGAAAGCTTCGAAATACTTGGATTTCCCTGCAATCAATTTAAAAGCCAAGAGCCAGGCACAAGCAATGATATAAAAAACTTTTGTGAGATAAATTACGGTGTTACATTTCCACTATTTGAAAAAATAGATGTGAATGGATCTGACGCTCATCCTTTATTTAAATATTTAACTGAAAAACAATCAGGTCTACTCGGAGGAGCGGTAAAGTGGAACTTTACTAAGTTTTTAATCGATACAAAAGGCAATGTTGTAGACAGGTTTGCCCCAACTACTAAGCCAGAAAAGCTTGCTAAAGACATCGAGAAGTTATTAGAAAAAATATAATTAATTTTAATTATTAGTCTAAATTTCTTTTATTACAAGTAAAATGTATGTTTTGAACTTGATATAGATAATTATGGAGAAAAAGCATATATTTAAAGTTTATCTTTAAATATATGCTTTTTATTATAATTATAAATAAATATAATAATACAATCATGATTAAAATTGTTATTTATCTAACAATACTTTTCTAAAGATAAAAGGTTTTTAGCTAAAAATGTCGAAATATTTATATAATACGTATAAAAGGGTGGATTTTATGGATGAAGGTTTTAAAATAAAAGAAAATATCATATTTATAGCAGCCATTGCAGCACTGTTTTCTCAAGTTTATATGGGGATATTTGTAGAAAACTTTAACGTTTCTTTCGGTATAGTAATATTAATAATAATTTTCTATGAAGGGGATATAGAAGATAAATTAAGAACTGGCATATTTTGCGGTATTTTTGTATGTATTTTAAGAGCATTTATATATTTTTTACAGTCTGGTGGAGAACTCTATTATTTTAGTAAAGGATTAATTAATTATTTTCCAGAAACTATATTTTACACAAGTTATATTATCCTTTATTTACTTTTTAATAAAAGGATAAAAACAGTAAACAAACTTTTTTTTTATACTATAATATGTGATTTTTTTGCCAACATTTCAGAAATGATGGTGAGGACTTATCTTTTAAAAGAGGTAGTTGGTATAAAAGTGTACATAGGTTTATGTATAGTTGCAATATTAAGATCTTTTTTCATATGGATTATATTAAATCTTATGAATAGATACAGTATAAAACTTTTAAAAAAAGAACATAAAACCAGGTATATGAACCTTGTTATGGCTAGTTCGAGGATGAAAAGTGAAGTATATTTAATGGAAAAGACTATGGATAATGTTGAAATCGTTATGAGTAAATCCTATAAATTTTATAATGAAATAAAATCTTTAAAAAAGTATCCAAAGTGGGAGACAGCAGCAGTAGAAATAGCTAAGGATATACATGAGATAAAAAAGCAAATAGCCCTTATATCAAGAGGGGTTATAGAAATAACTGATGATAAAGTTGATGAAAAGGTCATGGGATTTTATGATGTTCTAGAACTTATAAGTGAAATTATGGAGCCATCACTTAAAGATAAAAATATAAATTTACATATAGAAAAGGGACAAAATTTCAATACTATGAAGCATTATTATTTAATTTCTGTATTTAGAAATATTATAAATAATGCCATAGACTCAATAGATCAAAGGACATCAATAGGTTCAATTGATTTATCAGAAAATTATAGCGGGAATATATATTTAATCCATGACATAGTTGAAAGGCAAGACGAAAAATACCATGCTTTTAAGATTACAGATAATGGAAGGGGAATTTCAAAGAAGGATGCTGAGCATATATTTAGTCCAGGATTTTCTACTAGGATAAACTTTCAAACTGGAAGTATCAATAGGGGACTTGGACTTAGTATTGTAAAAGATATAATAGAAGTGAAGTTAAAGGGAACAGTTAAGTTTACTTCAATAGAAGATCAAGGTACAGAATTTATTATTTTAATTTCACAATCTGAACTAGAGGAGTGATTTTTTTGAAAATACTTATAATAGATGATGATTTTAATATACATAAAATATTAACAATGATAATAGAGCATGAAAAAATAGCGGAGGTAATAGAAAATAAAGATTTAGATAGTACTAATATTTTAAAGTTAATATATAAAGAGAAACCTAAAATTATTATAGTAGATTTATTAATGCCAGGTAAGGATGGAATAGAAGTAATTAAAGAAATACGAAGTAAATATAATAATATAAAGTTTGTTATGATATCTCAAGTAACATCAAAAGATATGATAGAAAAAGCTTATGAAAGTGGCATAGAATTTTTTATAAACAAACCTATAAATGCTATGGAAGTTAAAGCTGTTTTATCTAGAGTCATAAATGATATAGTTATGAGAGAAAAGTTAAATAAAATACAAACTTTATTTGAAATTGATAATTTGAAGACAAATAAACTAGAAGCAGATAATAAAAAGGATTTTTATAAAAATGAAGAAATTATGTCAAATATTGAAGATAGCATTAAAGATATTATGAAGCAAATAGGAATATTAAGCGAGGGCGGGGAAGAAGACATAATAAGAGCTTTAACATATATGATAGAACATGATGGTGTTTTAGATAGAGCAACTTTAAATGAATTTTTTAAAAAGATATCTTCTAAGCCTAAATCTACAGAACAAAGAATAAGGAGGACTGCTTTTAGAGCCATGACTAATTTAGCTAGCCTTGGAATAGAAGACTACATGAATGAGACTTTTTCAGAGTTCTCTACCTCGCTTTTTAGCTTTGATGAAATAAAAAAGGAAATGGATTTTATAAGAGGTAAGAGTAAAGAAAGAGGTAAAGTTAATTTGAAAAAGTTTCTACAAGGAATTCGTTATTATATTAACAAATAGTATCTATAAGAATATTGTATAGCACATTATAAATACTAATTTGAAACTCCTTGAAACCGAATGAAGGTAAAGCGTTACAATCAGAATAATTAATAAATTTGAATTATTTTGATGAAAAATTTGAAGGAGTGAGTTTTATGATGGACATAATAATAGGTATAGGACTGTTACTATTTACACTAGCCTTATTTTCACTTTTTAGTTTTAAGGCACCAAAA
>CAYYWN010000031.1:0-13697 GCA_964474485.1 uncultured Clostridium sp.
TTAGAAATGGTGAGATCTTCGTAAGAAATCTTCACGTAAGTCCCTATGAACAAGGCAATATATTTAATGTGGATCCTCTAAGAGATAGAAAGTTACTACTTCATAAAAGTGAAATATATAAATTAGATGCTCTAGCATCTCAAGATGGATATACACTAGTACCTCTATCCTTATATTTAAAAAATGGAAGAGTTAAAATGCATCTAGGAGTAGGCAAGGGGAAAAAGAACTATGATAAGAGAGACTCCATGCTTGAAAGAGATCATAAAAGAGATATAGATAGAGAAATGAAAGAAAAGTATAAATAAAATAAGAAGAGTTTAAAGGGTGCTAAAGGTATATTTTAGCACCTATTTATTTTGCGGAAATATGATAAGTGTATACTTAATTTTCGTAGTGTTTATATAAAGAAGATCTGATTTAATAAATTATTATCCTATGTAATTGGAAATTATATTAAGTTGTTACATACAATATAGTTATGACTTATAAATGAAACATAAGTTATATGATGAATTAATCTATAGTATTATAGATTAATAATTATAGGGGGTATGGAGAGTGAAGATAACTAAGATAAATACATTATTTATATCTTTAATTTTAGTGTTTTCTTTTACTATTATTGGATGTGGCAAGGCTAAAGAAGAATTAAAAGAAGATAATAAAGTTCACAATAAGGAAGAAGTAAAGGAATCTAATATAAAGGAAGATGATGAATTAGAATTTACAAATGGAACAAGAACATTTAAATCAGAAGTTACACCGTTAGCGGAATCGCAAAAAGTTATTCTTCATAGCTTGAAAATAGAAATAAGTGATAAATATGATGAATTTGCTGATCTTTATGTAGATAGTCCATATTTTAATTATTATCCAAAATCCTATAAATATAAATTCGGGCAGGGGTTATATTGTGAGGAAATAACTATTAATGGTATAAAAAGATTAACAGAAGATGAATATTTAAAAGAATGTGAAGATGTGAAAGTATACCAAAATATAGATAGATTAAAGGAATATAACCCACATGAATTTGAGATCATTGAGGTGAATTATACTATAAAATTAACAGATAAATATAATAAAATAGCTCAATTTGGAAATGGAGATTGGATAAGATATTATGTTATGTTAAAAGAAAAAGAAGATTCTAGCTGGAAAGTATTTGAGATTTATGGGTATATGTAATGTGTGCTATTAATAAAGAATGAAAATTATTATATGAGATAGTTATGTTTTATAATAGAGGTAATGTAAGATTTAATAATTAGGTAGAGTGGGATTTTAATGTATTACTAATTTTGCTGTATTTTTGTGAAAAAATAGCAAATACTTATAAAAGTAACATTATATAAACACATAACCTATTGATAAATAAGATTAACTGCTGTATCATTATATACATCGGATATATAGAATAACCATTGACTATAGTATATAGCTTTGATATAATGTAATTCTATATTGATGTAAAATTAAAATTTAATAGTTTACTTAAAGCACTCTTAACCGAGTACCATGTTATAACATGGGGGCGTAATGGCTTCGACGGGGGTGGGAGCAGCTTTAGAAGCGAGTGGAGGGACCTTCTGGGCCCGCCTTAAAAAACTAGAAGAAAATGTAAACGCAGAAGATAATTTTGCATTAGCAGCTTAATATAGCTGTTCGTTCTACCTGGGAGTCCTACGGCCTAGGATAGGGCGCCGATTAGTAGGGACCCGAGCCTAAGAAAGCTTTGACTTAGGAACGGAAATTATGAAGCTACTGAAGTAAAGAGCCTGTCTATTGGCGATTTACGGAGGGAATGTTAAATAATAGACTGCACTCGGAGATGCTAAAGCCTATCTACTTTCGGACAGGGGTTCGATTCATAAATAGGGTCGCCTTCTAAAGTGATCTAGAAGTGAAAACTTGGCTTTATCGGTGAAACCGTAACACTTTAAGGTGACGGCAATGCCGAGAGGTATGTGAAGAAATTCAACAGCCTCGTATCGACTTATAGGCTTCTAAACTAATTTTTAAAAGTTAGCATGAGGTACTAGGATGGAAGCTTAACATAACTAAATTATGGCTTTCATAATACGCCAAGAGGCTTAATAGTATTAAGCCTAAGACATAGTCAGTGCCATTCAGAAATGATGGAAGAGCATGTCCCCTCGCCTCCACCAATAAATCCACGATAGAAATATCGTGGATTTTTACTTATATAAATATGTATTATATAGTAGCAAAGAAGTTTACTATTAGAACTTAAGCAAGGGCAGGTTAGCATACTTGTCTAAAAATTTAACATTAACAACCTTATAGAAGGGAGTTCAAATAGTAACTTTAAATGATTTAGAAAGTTATAAAGAATATTCTCCTTATATAATAATTAATAATGAAGTTGAGTTTATATCTAAGGTATTTAATATGTAATAATTAAATAAAGATAAAGCTATTCACAGAAATGATAGATGTGAGTGGCTTTTTATTTATTCTTATACAATGTCAATAACTGTTGAGATTTCATTAAAAGAGTTTATAAAAGTTTCGGCATGAGTCTTTATATCATCACCCCAATCCCTCTTACCGATAGCTATATTTTCTATTATTTTCCCGTCTTTATTTTTTATAGGTGTTGCTACAGCTTTTATAGGTACACCGAAGTATTCTTTAGGTAAATTTATTACTATTGTCTTATATTCCTGCATACATAGATATGCAGGAATATCGTGAGGTAATACGTCTCCTTCTCCATAATTTCAACCAGTACTACCAGTTTCATTTTGTAGTTTGTCTAAAAGAAAATTTGTAGCTATTTTTTCTTGCATACCATTTAATAATCATAACTTAAATATAATGATATAATTACTAGTATTAGGTTGATAAAAGGTTGTTAAGTAAAACCTAAATATTCATTAAATATATAGGTAGAAGAGCTTTAATGTATATAAGACATTTATTTGAAGTATGTTATATATTAAAATAAGTTGGAATGAATTTTTAAATTATAAAATAGGAGGAAACTATATGTTTAAAGTTTTAGAATATGTAGCTATAGTATCAGCAATTATAGGAGTAATTTATTTATCTTTGTTTTGTGAAAGTATTATTTATGACAAAAAAGAAAAAACTTAAAATTTTTTTAAGAGCTTTAATTTTCCTAGGAGTTTTTGGTGTTTATGTAGTTGTAGCAATTGTTTTTAAAATACTATTTTTTTAATTAATAAAATTTCTAATTTTGAAAGTAATAATATATTTATATTATATAGTTTTTTAAATATGACATAAATATGGTAGAGCTTAAACATCATCCTTAGCCTCCGCTAAATAATCACTTGAATTGTGATACAATACAAAGTACTTGATTTCAAGGGCTTTTTTTTATTTTTCTAGTAAAAATGCCTAGCATAGTTTTCGCTACATAAATGAAATTTTGTATTTAAATGCATGCCACTATGGAGTTTTGATATATTTCACTAGATAAGGTAGGAGGAAATGAGTAACGGAGCTTTTAGTTTTTTAGCTATAGGTGATGCTGTAGAAAACAATGTAAGAAATATTAAGTATGTAATAGATTTCCTTAATTATGTTCCCTCAGACTTAGGTTTGAAGGGATTTTTTATTAGGGGGGAGGCTGATGGAATTTGTACAGCTTTTTTGCTAAAAAGATTGCCGCCCACTCACGTGTGAATTATCGCAGATTTAACTATTATGGATAATTCGAATCATTTTCAAACAATATTTAAATAATATTTAAATAATATTGCAATGATACATAAATAAAAAAAGAACAGTTGCAAATAAAAGAATATATTGAATAATAATATATAATGTAAAGAAAAATGGTGATAAATGTCGGATAATTATATTGGACAAGTAGAAAGAAAGCAAATATACTATATATAAAATATATTGAAGATATTCAATAAAAAGTTTTATATGACAGTATAGGGAAATTAAGCAAGGGATATTGCAACAAGTTGAAAGATCAGAGTGTTTTAATATGATAAATATACTATATAAAATATATGGTGAAATTTTGAAAACTTCTTTTATGAAACATGTTTTTATGAGAAAAAAGATATTCGTTTAATATTTTAATAAGTGAATTATTGTTAATACTAATCATAGAACAAAACACACCCTTTCAGATTATTTGTAAAGTGATGTTAAATATTCTGAAATTATGCTATTTGGATTGAAAAGTCATTTGAATTTTTGCTAGGTGGCTTAAACTAAAAATATGTTATTACCCCAGGTGTATGAAAATTGTTATTACTATATATGCATTGGGTGATATAGAAAGTAGCTACAATAAGTAGTAAAACAATCGTTGTTAGCTTTAACAACGAACTTATCAAAAGGGAGGTGTAATGATGGAACAGAAAAGTAAGGAAAATGATACACTGTTCATATTGGAAGATGAAAAAAAATCTGAAAAAAACAGACAAGTAGTAGAACAGCTATTAAAAGAATTTTCAGAAGAACTTAGGCCACTTGGAATAGCTTGTAAAACTTGGGCAAAACCAAGATAGTACCTTTGGTCTAGTATACTGTCTAATACGCTGCTAATAGCATATTAGACAGTATACTTATATGTTACAGAAACTCACAGAAATTAATATTGTATAAAATGGATAATGGATTAGAAGTACATAAAAAAAAGAAGGAGTTATAGGTAGAAAATATTACTCCTTAACTTGTGAAGATACAGAAAAACTAGATTAAGCAGAAGAGCCCCTTGAAAAATATAAAGATAGATTTGAAACATTTGGTATTGAATGGATAATTAAGGATGGAAGAAATAGATAATAGGGGCGATTACTTAGAGTAAAAGGAAGATGAAAAATGAAAAAGCGTAAAGTGATTTTACTACAAGTAAATGCACTAATTCAATATGGCGCTGGAACATCAGGAGCGTTTGTACCGTTGGCTTTGGGCTTATTGAAGGCACAAGCTATGAAGGAAGAATTATGTGAAGAACATTATGGAATAGAGATTATAAATAGTAAAATGTGCATGAACTTTGGTGAAAAAAGGTTAATAGAATATATAGTAGAGCAAAAAGCTGATATTATAGGTTTTTCATGCTATGGCTGGAATTATTTGAAAAGTCAGTACCTTTGCAAAAAAATAAAAGAAATGATACCCAATGTGTTTATATTTTTTGGAGGACCTGAGGTTGGTCCACGTAGTATTGAGGTGCTTGAGGAAACTCCTACGTTGCAACTTGTTGCAAGAGGGGAAGGAGAGATTACTTTTGTTGAAATACTTAAGTGCATACTTGAAAACAGAGGTTTTAAAGATGTAAAAGGGGTTACATATAGAGATGATGATAATACAATTAAGGTAAACGAAGATAGACCAGTGATGGAAGATTTAGATAACATAGCATCACCCTATATTTACAATACACTAGAATTACAGTATTGCGATGAACTGGTTATTGAAACAGTTCGAGGGTGCCCTTTTAGTTGTAGCTATTGTTTTTATGGAGGCGGACAGAAAAAAATGAGGTATTTTTCTCTGGATCGTGTAAAAGAAGAATTCGAAATCGTTAAGATGCTAGGTGGCCCAAGACAATGTGAGTTTATCGATCCAACCTTTAATTTTCCTTCTAGACTAGAGGAAATTTATAAAATTATAATGGAAATTAATCGCGATAAATATTTTAGCTTTAGAATTGAAGTTAATCCACAGTTTGTTACAAAAGAACAGATTCAGATGTTTAAAGATATGAATGTTAAACAGATTGAAGTGGGAATTCAATCTACTAATGAGGAAGAACTTAAGATGATTAATAGGACTATGAATAAAAGTAAAGTTTCTAGAACTATAAAACTTTTAAAAGATTCTGGAATAGAAACAAACTTTGATTTAATTATGGGATTACCAAAACAAACTGTTAATAGTTTTAAAAATAGTTTTCAATATTTAATAGATCAAGGCGTAGGTGATAGAGTGAGTAGTTTCTTGCTTCAAGTTCTACCAGGTACGGATTTATGTAAAAGAGCTGAAGAACTTGGCTTAAAATACAATGAATATTCTCCACATGTTATACAAGAGACGCCGCATTTATCTCCTCAAAATATTCAAGAACTTATAGAAATAAGAAATCTAATTGTTGTAGATAATAAAAAGAAAAAAATAGAGTTTGATGAAATTTCAAATGATTATATAGAAGAAGAGCAATATGTCTTTAATTTTGAACGTCTTAGATACAATAGTTTCTTAAATATTTCATATGAAAATATTAATCATCAAGTGAGAAAATATACATTTGATAATATAGATTTATTAAAGGAAGATATAAACAAAAAGATTCTCTCAAGAATAGTTTTGGATAGTGATTTATTGAACGATAATAAGCTGATAGATCAATGCCCTAATATTTTTACGAATATTTACAATCAAGTATATTTAAAGATGAATAATAAAAAAGAAAATTTAGATAATGTATGTAAATGTTTAAAAAGAGTATTTTTAGATAATCCTTTTGCTTGTGTCGATTTTATTTTTGATGGAGATAGTATTTTAAGTGACGAAGATGTAAAAATAATATACTCTAATTTGTTTGACGTGCTTTTACCTTTAAATTATATGGATATAACGAGAACAAGAAAGCGTATCGAATTAGTAAGTATAATACCATATAATGATGAAGGTATTAAGAGCGCATCAAAGCTTTCTAGACAAATTATGCCTGTATTTAAGGTAACAGGAAAAAATTATTATGAAATCGAAAGCCAAATAGAACGGTTAGAAGAAGATAGGGTAAAGGCAGTGTTATTTTCTACTCCAAATATTATTAATTGGGAGGAAATTCACAAGCTTTTAGAAGAAATTTATAAATTTAATAAAAAGAATAACTATGTTTTCTTTGAAAATATAGCAATACAGCAATTGTATCAAAAAAATTATATATTTAAAGATAAGGAATCTACTAAATTTGCAAAATATCCTTTTGATTATTATGATGGAGAGATTACTCTTTCTATTGGGAGTGATGGTTTTACATTATATACTGCTGAACAATATCCTTTTAAATAGGAGATGAAAGGTAGCGGAAATCAATATGGGTTGTTCCATGTAATAATATATTGATTTGTTATGTATGAGATTATATGGATAATTGTAGGTGCATTGTTCAATGTAAATGTTTTCCTGTAAGAGATTGTTCAAGGAGGTGATAAAGATGAAAAATGATAAATTGATTGTTTTAGAATCAAAAGATGAAAAGGTACGCTCTAGCGAAGTAGATAAATTATTAAGACATTTTCAAGAGGAATTAAAGCCGTTAGGTATTGCGTGTCAAAACTGGGCTAAACCAGGTTAGGTAACACAGCGCATTATATATATTTTAAAATTATAATCTCATGCATATTAATTTGAGTAGAGGTGAGTATATGAAAGGTTTATTTTTTGGACTTTGTAGAGAACTTCTTGAAAGCGGTATAGCACAAGAAGTGAATTCATACGAAGATAATAATAATATTTATGTACATACAGGCTTAGAACTGGAAGATATAGATTTTTATTATGATCTTGCGAGGAAAGTACCAGGAAAGGTATTAGAGGTAGGCTGTGGATATGGACGTGTATTAATTGAATTACTAAAAAGAGGAGTTCAAATTGAAGGAGTAGATATTTCACAGACGTTATTGGAATTTGCGAAAATTTGTGGAAGAAGAGAAAATGTAACACCAATACTTTACCAAATGGATATGAGAAAATTAAATCTTCCAATTGAAACATATGATTTAATTATTCTGCCTAATTTCGTTATGTGCTACATAAAATCATATGACGAAGCAAAAGAAATTCTGCAAGGATTAAAGCGTATTTTAAAGCCAGGAGGAATAATTGCATTTAATTTTGACACTAAGGATGAACAAGAAATATCATATGGTCCAGCGTTATCTAATTATGATATTGAAAAGGATTTAAAAGAAGCATACACATCTATTGTGCAAACTGAAGTATATAATGAAGATCTTAGACTAACAAATTTAGCGACATATGTAACTAAAAATGAAGGTACTAATATATATGTATCATCTTCGCTGGAATTCAGATGGAATTTCAAAAAATTAGTTGAAATAGTTAAGGAAATAGGATTGCATATTAAAAATACTTACAATGATTTCGAATATACAGAATTTGATGTCAATGCTGATGATGAATGTGTAATATTGCTTAGTAAATAAAAAAGAGGTGGGGAAAAGAATTGAGTAAGGATTTGGGAAAACTGAAAAATAAGGCTGCCAATATTAAAAGTAGAAAATATTTAGTTTTAAAGAACGAAAATGAAAGTTTGAATAAGGAAGCGTTAGATGTTATTAATAGATATAGTGACGAATTCGCCAAATTAGGTATAAAAGTTTATGTAAAAGAGAGCTTAAAGAATCATTAAGTGTACAATAATATAAAATGTATGGAAGTGAGGGATAGATGTGTATTGGTTAGAAATGCATATTCATACGTCTTTGGGGTCGGTAGATTCAACACTTGATTATGAAGAGATGCTGAAAGAATACTCTGATATTGGTGTTGATGGAGTTTGTGTAGCAGAACATATTTCATTTCGTTCGTTAAGTGATGAAGAGTATAAGAATTTGTACTTAGCGTATACATTAGGAAAAGAGAAGAATGAGAAGATTGATATTTATCCAGGAGCAGAGATTAAGTTGCCATCGGGCGTTGAATATTTAGTATATGGAATAAAAATATGCAAGGAGATATTTAGTTTGCCTTGGGATGAAGCCGTTGGAGAAATAAATCGAGCAGGAGGAATAATAATTAAATCACATCCTTTTAGAGATGAGGATAACTTTGAAGTGGTGGACGGAATTGAAATTTTTAATAGATGTTCTTCTAAAATACAAAATAAAATGGCTCTAGAGTTTTATAAAGAGCATGAAGAAATTTATACAATAGGATGTGATGCACATTCGGAAGATTTACTGGGACTTGCTATAACAGTATTAGAAAATAGACCAGAAAATGAAATGGACCTTGCTAATATGTTAAAGAAGAACAAGATTAAAGGATATATAATAAATGGGGTATTTATTGAAGACTTAATAAGCTATAGGGAGGAAAAGTATGAGACAGAGAATATCGGCACCAATGGTTGTAGATTTTAACTTGACTAATCGCTGTAATCTTAAGTGCTTATTTTGTTATGCTAATGCAGGTAATGGAGAAAAGAAAGATGAACTTTCTTTTGATGAAATCATAAATATTTTAAGTGAATTAAATGAATTAAATGTACCGTTAGTTAGATTATCTGGTGGAGAACCTATGATAAGAGAGGATTTTCTCGATATATTGAAAAAGTGTGAAGCGTTTGATTTTAATTTATGTATAAATACAAATGCCACACTAATTGAAGAAAAGCATATACCATATCTCAAGATGAAAAAGCTAAAAAGTATCGGAGTTAGTTTGGATTCATATAACGAGAGTATTCACAATAAGTTACGTGGAAATTCGACTGCCTATCAGAAGGCAATCGATGGTATTAAGTTGTTAATAAAGAATGGCTTAGAAGATAAGCTATCTGTAACAATTACATTAACAAACGAAAATACTGTTATCGAAGATGTGATACATCATTTTGAGTTGATGCAATTACTAGGAGTGAGTCAAGTATCTTTCCAATATGCAATTCCTGTAGGACGAGGCGATAGCTATCTCGACTGTTCACCGGAATATGATAAGTGGAAGGTATTAGTCATATGGTTATTTAGTCAAAAGGAAACTATTAAGGAAAAGTATAATATCTCTTTTAGTGTTAATGTAACTAATGAGAGTGATTGCAAGTTTGAATTCTTTCTTCCATTTATTGAAGAAAAAAGAATGGATTTATTAGAAGAAAGTGTTAAAAATAGTAGTGAAAAATGTACAGGAAAAGGGTATATTAGTTGTGAAGCTGGAAATATCACTATTGCAATTTCTTCGACGGGTAAGGTATATCCATGCGAACTTATGATGAAGTATGCTGAACTTGAGGTAGGAGATCTTAGAAGAGATAGTTTTAAGAAAATATGGGATGGATCAGTGCTACTGAATGAAATCCGTAATATGAAAATGCAAGATTTAGATGGGTATTGTTCAGTATGTGAATTTAATGATAGTTGTGGTGGTGGATGTCGAGCATCGGCTTATGTTAGAAGGAAAAAGCTTAATGATTGTGATACGAGATGTCCTAAGGTTAAGGAAAGTATAAAGCAAGAGATTGTTAAACTTGCCTTTAATGATGGAGTACTATCTGTTCGAAAGGAATTTGATGGATACTATTTTTCACATCCAGAAACGTTAAAACACTATAAATTTAACGAATTAGGATTCCTTATTTTCTCAAAAATGTTAGAGAGAGAAAGGAAGTAAGAGATAGTTCAAGAAGTAGTACAAAAGCAGTGTATAGATAAGAAAAGTGCTGAAGAGGAAGTGGATACTTTTTGGAGTTATCTCCTGAAAGAGGAATTATTATAGTTATTAGCAAAGTTTGGGGGAATTACTTATGAATTTTACTGTTCCTAGCGATTTTAATAAGGATACAATTAGAAAAATTGTATCTTTATCTAATGGATATATCAACCATAAAGTTGTAGAAGTGTATGGGGATTTACCAAATTATATGTGCATTGGATCTGGTCGAGGATCCATAGAAATTGGTAAACAGATTAAGAATTTAGAAGAATTAGCTGAATATATTAAGTTTTTAAATGATAATGGTATTGAATTCAATTATACAATAAATGCTGCTTGTACAGAAAATCTTGAATTGGTAGGAGATGGACAAAGAAAAATTATTTATGAAATTGATCAATTAATGGATTTAGGAATTAAGAAATTTACTGTAGCTTCAGTATCTTTACTGAAGCTACTGCATTTCATTTATAAAGAAAAAATACAACTTACGCTATCCGCTATAGCAAATGTTAACTCGGTATCCAGGGCAGTTGAAGCAGAACGATTGGGAGCTACTACAATAGTTTTAGGCGAAGATATGACAAGAAATATACAAAGAATCAAGGAAATATGTAATCATACTGAGGTAAATATAGAAATTATTGTAAATAGCATGTGTAATTTCAATTGTATATATCGTAAATCACATTATAATGCGTTATCACATCAGCATGGTGATAAGAATGATGATGCAGTTGCTTTTTTCACAAAACAATGTATGAAGAAAAGTTTAGAGTATCCGGTGGAATTAATTAAATCACCGTGGATAAGGCCTGAAGATTTAGAAAGATATCATGGGCTTGGTATTGACATATTTAAAATAATTGGTAGAGAAATTGCTGATTCAATGAAGCTTGATAAAATGCTGTATTACTATTTTGAAGGAAATTTTGATGGAAATTTGCTTGAATTAAATAATGGATTTTCAATGAAAGGAAGAAAAAAGATACTTAACGACAGATTAGATGGTTTTTCGAATTACTTTTTTAATGAATCATTTAAGTGCTTGGATATATGTAATACTGGTAAATGTATGCATTGTCATAAGTACTTGAAACGAGCTTATGAGGAGGAATAGGATGAATTCGAGTAAAAAGTTAGAAACTCGTCTTCGTAACCTTATAAATGAAGATAATTTTAAATCCAAAGTATTTAGAGACAATTGTATTTGTGAAAACTCATATATTGAATTGGTGGATTGTTTTGAGGAGAATGGAAAAATACTTATATACTTAATTGTAAGTAATAAAGGATTTATAGGACAAACTGGAAATATTATTGCGCTTTTATTGAGTGAGAGCGAAGGAGAGTTTTCGGTTATTGAAGGGAACTTAGATGTTCAAATGCAAGTATACGCTATTCTTCATATGGATGCACATATGTACTTGGGATCAGAAGAAAAAAAAATTTGTATTGAATTAATGTATAGATTAAAAATTTTGCAAGATACAGATCGACTGTTAGTGAGACTGAATAATGGTCTGGAATTAAGTAATGTCATAATTGGAGAAAAAACAGTAAATTTTCAGGCTATAGATGTATTACGGAATGGGTATTATATTTATTGTCCGGAAATATATGCAAATGGAGATATCATAACACTCAGTTGTAAGATAGAAGGAAAGCCAATATTAAGGTTTGGAAATTATCTAAGAAATGCAACAGGTTGTATTTGGAGTGAATCTATGATTTTTCCATGTACTAATTATCTGCCTAAAGATAAATATACATATAAATTAACTATAGAACACTCAGAAAATACAAAACTGGTTGCGAGTTATTACAACGAAGAGTACGTAGATACAAATAGGATAAGAACAACGATTAGGTCAAATATACCGATAGGTGCACCTCTAATTATGTATGGAAATTATAATGAATGGTGCTTTGATGTCATAGAATCCCAATATTCCATAAGGATATTTGCAAAGATGGCGAAAGAATCTGACATAGTTCAAAAGTTAAAACAGAATATCATAGATATATTAACTTTTTATTATATCTGCTTTGGCAATATTCCTTTTAGTAACATATGCTTTGTTTATGATACAACCTATGCTATAAGTTGTAACCAAGGTGATACGATTATATTGAATAACGATATAATTCCGTTACTAGCACATGAAATTGCACATTTATGGTGGGGAAGCTGCGTGACAATTGAAGGGGAAGGTAGTTCATGGGTACATGAATCTTTTGCAGATTTGTTTAAATTATTATTTATCTATGAGTTAGATTTGGAGAAAATATGTAGTAAATTCCATGTTAATAGAAAAATAAAAAAAGATGAGTTGCTTTATAATAACGTTTTTGGAAATAAAGGTTCGATAAGCCGACAGGGAATTGCATTACTATTACGAATAGTAAAAAGAAATGGAGTGTTGAATTTCCTGCAACAATGTCGAAGTTTTGTCGTTAAATACAAATTTAAAGTTGCCACATTAGAGTTAGTGGAAAGAAACTTTGAATTCAATTTTGATGAGGAGTATGCAAGGATGGTGAAGAAAAGGTTTTAAATATAAAATCAAAAGAAATTAAATATAAGGAGTGAGAATTAGAAAAATGAAAATAATCGAAGTATCCCAGCTAACAAAAGAATATAAAGATAGAAACCGTGAGGGTGGAGTTGTACATGCACTGAAGGCTTGCAGCTTTAAAATTGAAGAAGGAAGTAGTATAGGATTTGTAGGATTGAATGGAGCAGGTAAATCTACAACAATTAAATTGTTAGCGGGGATTATGGAAGCAAACAGTGGTAATATAACTGTATTAGGTAAGAATCCATTCTCTGAGAGAAAGACATTAATGAAAGATATAGGAATACTTTTTGGACAGAGGAGTAATCTGGTATATGATTTGCCGACCAAAGATTCTTTTAAATTGTTGAGGGCAATTTATAATATCCCTAAGGATGAGTATGATAAAAATTTGCAAATGTTAGATTCTTATATAAATTTGGAAGAATTGATGGAGGTTCCAGTTAGAAAAATGAGTCTTGGACAAAGAATGAGATGTGAGGTTGCTTCCGTCTTATTGCATAGTCCGAAAATTGTTTTTTTTGATGAAGCTTTTTTAGGAATTGACTTTCACACTAAACGTATGATTAGAGAATTAATTGATTCGATAAAAGAAAAAAATAATACTACCTTCTTTATTACATCACATGATATCAAAGATATTGAAAAAATGTGTAAAGAAGTAATTATTATTAATGATGGTGAAATTGTCATTCA
>CAYYWN010000032.1:0-13618 GCA_964474485.1 uncultured Clostridium sp.
AGAAGCATTTTATATAATAATACTGATAAAGAGCAATATTCAAATAAAAGAGTTATAAATCATTTTTCTAATAATTTTAATATAGTGGCTACCGAAAAAGTAAACTATAGTGTTTCTTTGGATAGATCGCTTTTTAAACATCTTATAAAAATGACTCCTCTTTCTTGGAATGTAACTGACAATAAAATCCAAGATGCTTTAAGCCTCAATATAGAAAAAATCACTGTAGACTTATTAATACTAATAGGAAAGAAAAAATAAAATCCTTGGATTTTATTTTTTCTTTATTTAATAATTTAATGTTACCTATTCTACACCTTAATTCATAAAAATGCTTAAATCTATTAGAAAACTCTATATAACAAATCTTATTTGCTTATTAATTAATTAATTAATTATTTTATACCTCCTATATATCTCTAAACAATTGCTCCTAAAAAAAGAACTTCTATATTATCTCTATATATTTTATCAAACTGTGATATAGGTAATGGATTTTTCCCCTTTCCAACTTCTATAGTATATCCAGGTCTTACAAACTTTTCTATGAACCAATCTTTATATCCTGCATAAGAAACTATTCCCGTGGTTTCTGATAATATATATCCACTAGCTTTTGAAAACATTTCACCAATTTTTCTTGAGTCATTAGGTATTATATTTAGATATTTCCAGTATATTACCTCTCCTTGAGTATGATATGCTATTACTAGCCTAAAATTATGTGCTCTTGTAAAGTCTGCTAAAGATTTAGTTTCTGGTTCTGATTCTGGATAGGGTCCTGAGTATCTGGTGGGACCTGGACCATAAATGCCATATACTATCTCTGCTTGCTTAGACAAAGCCCAAGAAGCATCATAATTATGATTTAAATCCACACCTCTAATATTAGCCTGCCAGTCTTTAGAAAAGTCAGTACTTCCTTTATTCCACTGAATAAGCCTTGAATAATACGGATTGTCTCTCTTTAATCCATCAATAACTAGATCTACCCCATCTGGATTTACCATAGGCATTATATAAATTGTGCTTTTGTTCCAAATATCCTTTATCCTATACCCATTTATAAGTCCATCCTCTGAATAAGCCTTTGAAAAGTCCTCAATAAATTTCATAAGAAGAGTTGATGTAATCCACTCTAGAGAATGATGAGCCGCATTATAAAACACTTCATTTGGACCATTTCCAAGCTTAATATAATATAGGTTTTTTTCGAGGACACTCTTTCCTAAAATTCCTCTTTCAATAAAAGGATACCTGGCTTTTAATCCTACCATATCCCTTTCCATAATTTCATAAGTATAATCTATATTTGTATCTACTACATCTATTCCAAAAGGCACTACTATACTTTCACCTATAGTTAAATTATTTATATCTATCCTTGGATTTGCTGTGATTATTTTATTTATAGTAGTGTAATGTGTTCTTGCTATATCATATATATTATCTCCTGGCCTTAAAATATAATCTTCATATGCTAGTAAAAATTTATTTAGTATTTTGTAAGTTTCTTCTCCTATAATCCCATCTGCTGTTAAACCATTATTTTGTTGAAACCTTATAACTGCACTTTGGGTTTCATTTCCAAACACTCCATCCAAAACTCCTGGATCATACCCTATCTTTTTTAAAACAGATTGTATTTTCATTACATTAGATCCTCTAGATCCTATTTTTAAAACTTCCACAATAACACCCCTAATTATTATTTATATAGGCTAACTTAAATTAATATATATTTAATTTATACTAGATCTTTTTAATAATTAGAATGATTAATATCTGTATTTATTGTATTATTAATATATAAAATAAACCTACGTAGAGGTGTAAAAATATGAGTTATAAATTTAAAAGACTTAGCCCAGAGGAAGCTCTCAAAAAGGCAAACAGTGGAAAAAAAGGATGTCTTAAGATATTTTTAGGTTATGCCCCTGGAGTTGGAAAGACTTACTCCATGTTAAATGAGGCTAATAGGAGGCTTCTTAGAAAAGAAAATGTCATAGCTGGTTGCATTGAAACCCATAACAGAGCAGCTACCGAGGAACAAATAGGTCGCTTAAAAATCGTTCCTAAAAAAAAGATTGAATATAATGGTAAGCTCCTAGAAGAAATGGACACTGAAACCATAATCGGTCTTAGTCCCGATGTAGTTCTAGTAGATGAACTAGCCCATACTAATATACCTGGATCTAAAAATAAAAAGCGCTTTGAAGATGTTGAAGAAATGTTAAGTAAAGGTATAGATATAATAACGACTGTAAACATTCAGCACCTAGAAAGTTTAAACGATGTAATAAGGCAGATAACAGGAATAAAAGTTAGAGAAACCATACCTGATTCTATTGTGGAAAATGCAGACGAAGTTGTGGTAATAGATATAACCCCTGATGCCCTTCAAAATAGATTAAAAAGAGGAAATATATATAAAACTGAAATAGATAGAGCTCTAAAAAACTTCTTTAGAAAAGGTAACCTAAATGCTTTAAGAGAAATAGCTCTAAGACAAGTTGCAGAAGAAGTAGATGAAGACTTAGCTGAATATATGAAAGAACATGGAATCAGAGAAAATTGGCATACTGCGGAAAGAGTAATGATTTGTATAAATTCTAATGAATCTGCAAAAAAACTTATAAGAAGAGGAGCCAGAATTGCTAAAAGGTATAAGTGTGAATGGCTTGTAGTAGATGTTATTTGTACTAGCTTGTTTTATGCTAAAGCTAGCCCTAAGGATGAAGAGGTATTAAATAATAATCGAATTTTAGCAAAGCAGCTAGGCGCTGAAGTATTCACGCTTAAAGGCAAAAGTGTTTCAAGAGAGCTTATAAACTTCGCTTTTGAAAGACATATAACTCAAATAATAATAGGTAATAGTAATCGTTCTACACTTCAAACTATACTTAGAGGATCCACAGTATATAAAATTTTGAGGTATACAAATGATATTGAAGTTCATGTAATTCCGAATTAAAGTGTTACAATAACATACAAGGATTGCTAAATTAGAATTTTACAATAAGTTTGACAATAGATAAATATTATATTAAAATACACATGATGTAGGAATGCCGTATAATGTTTAAAAAAGTAAATTCAAAGTAACTAGATGCCTATAATTTAATATTTTATCAAGAGCACTTTTCTTATCCAAGTTTGAGATGAGGGAGGTCTTTGTTATGTTTGAAATAAGTTATAAAAATATTTATTATATGCTATGTTATATTGTTAACAACATAGCATATTTTATAAATATATTTGCCTATGATTTACATCAGAGTATTTATTTAAAACATCTCAGGGGTATGCAACTATGTTTATGAAAGGATGAATCATATTGAAGACTAAAAAAATATCAATGATTTCTTTATCACTTAAATCTAAAATTATTTTAATAACCTCATTAATAATAGTACTATCAAGTTTTTCCATGGGATACATATTTTATAATAATATGTATTCACACACTATAAGCTTATTACAAGGACAAGCTTTAAATATTGCCAAATCAGCTACTATGTTGATAGATGGAGATAAATTTGAAGAACTTTCTAAATCCTTAAATATAAATGATGAATTTTATATTGATACAAGAAAAAAGCTTCAAAATTTAAATAATAATATTGGCAATGGTATGTTATACACCATTGCCAACAATGAATCAAACAATTATACTTACATAATTGACGGAAGCTATGCAAATATGGATATAGGGTATAAACAAATAAAGACTGATTTTTCTAAAGAAGCAAAGTTGGCTTTTGATACCGGTAAAGCGTATACAAGCGAACGATATTATGTTGAAACATTTAAAAAAAATTACATATCAGCTTTTGTTCCAATATTTAATTCTTCTAATAAAGTAGTTGGGGTAATGGAATATGATTATCAAGAGACGGAGCTTGATGAAAAGACAAGTGAATTAACTATGATGATAATTTTAATTACTCTTGCTTTAATCTCAATTTCTATAATTATCAATTATATTGCTTTAAAATTCATGTTTAAACCAATGGCTACTCTAATAAAATCAATAAATACCATTTCTGAAGGAGATTTAACTTTACCTATTGATATTTCTAGAAATGATGAAATAGGTAATATTAACATTGCTTTAAGTAAAACTGCTGATTCACTAAGAGATATGATAGATAAAATTAAAGTCTCTTCTAAAAATGTTACAGAAGCAGCTCAAGGTATTTTAGAAAGTTCCTCAGATTCATCAAGTGCTTCTGAAGAGCTGACTGTATCTACAAATGAAATTTCATTAATCTCAACTGATCAAACTATAAAAACACAAAATATAAAAGATGTTTTAGGTAAATTAGATCTTGACATTCAATATATCTTTACTCAAATAAACGATACTACTAAAATTGCATTTAAAACATTAGAAAACACTAACGTTGGTACAGTAGTAATTAAAGACACTAAAAGTAAAATTAATAACATTGAAAGTAGTATTAATAATGTAAATTCAGTTATTATGGAATTAGCTCAAAGTATTAATAAAATCCAAGGTATACTAACAACAATATCAGGTATTGCAGAGCAAACTAATCTCCTTGCATTGAATGCAGCAATCGAAGCGGCAAGAGCAGGTGAAGATGGACGAGGATTTGCTGTTGTAGCTGATGAAGTTAGAAAGCTCGCTGTAGAATCAAATGTAGCTGCTAGTGAAGTAGTAGATATAATTAATACTATGAATCAACAAACCAATAATGTTTTACAAGCTATTTCCATTAGTGTTACTATGACAAAAGAAGGTAAAGTATATACTGACAATGTAAGTGATACTTTTGAAATAATAAAAAATTCTAATGCAGATATAGAAAGCAAAATAGTTGAAATTAAAAATTCAGCAGGTAATATAGTATCAAGAATTTCAAATATAAATGAAAATATGAATGAAATAGATGAAGTATCAAAAGTAATAGATTCAAATGCTATGAGTTTAGCTGCAGTAACTGAAGAACAAATGGCTTCATCAGAAGAATTTAAAGTTATGTCTGAATCTTTAAATAAGGAAGCTAAAGTACTAAGCGATAGTATTTCTAAGTTTAAGGTATAAGACAATATAACTTTTGACATGTGCATGTTTCATACTTTTTAATATTAATATATTTACAAAAATTTACTCATACCTTTATTACTTCTACATCATGCTCATATGACATCAAGTTACTTAATAATTAATATTACTACAAAAGAAGGGATCACCTTAAGGTGACCCCTTCTTTTGTAGCTACGATTAAGTCTTATTTATTTCCTTTATTATTTTTTAATACCATTCACTATTGGAATTTCTACAAAACTTTCACTTGTATTAAACATGAAATTTGTAGTTTTTAAAGGCCTTATAGTATTCTCTGCATCTGTAGATAGTATTATTAATCCTATTTTATGACCCTTTTTAACAGTATAATCCATTGGTTGCATATCTAAATTAAATGTATACTCTTCTCCTGGCTTTATAGTGTCTACGCGATAATTTGATACACGATTTTGTGCATCCATCCACCCACGTGAAATCACCTTATAATCTGTTTTTTTGGTATCCTTTATAAAGTTTACTATATCATCCGACCCTGCATTACCACCATATATTATCCCTTTAGGATAGACAACTTCTGTTTCTATTGTATTTCTATATTCGGATCCATAATCAACAAGCATTGCGCTTATATTAGCAGTAGGTTGGTCTATGGACGCTTTTATTGAAACATTTATAGTTCCACTTATTCTTGTATCTTCAGTAATAACCTCACTTACATATGATAAGCGATCAGGTCTTATTACTTCAGGTTCCTTAGCTATTGTATCAAGCCACTTATTATAATCAGGTTTTTCTCTATTAAACTGTGATAATGATAAGTCATCAGCAAATGCTTCTTTTAAGTCTTTTTTTGCTGGGGTGGATTTTAAATTACCAGTTGTACCATCATTATCAAGATAAAATTTAACACTTTGCGATTTTACAGGCCAGTTTTTAAATTTTTCCCACTTAAGATTTGTATTATTTTGTATAGTAGCTGTTGGTACCTCGTTCATTACATTATTGTCTATATCATAAAGCCAATAAGCAAACCATCTGCTCATTATATCATTATAATCTATTCCTTCTAAATTATTTATACTTATATGCTCACCTTGATGCAATATCATTTTACGTGGTACATTATACTTCTCAAGTTCCTTCCATAGCATATCAAATTGCTTACTTCTTACATTCCAATCGCTAAGTCCATGAACAATAAATACACTTGCCTTTATCTTGTTAGCATTATTTAGATAATTACGTTCATCCCAAAATTTATTATAATCTCCGGTAACTCGGTCTTGATTAATTCGCATTTGATTCATATTTTTTTCAAATAACTTCTCTACTTTTAGATAATCTGCCGGATCTTGCATTCTACTCATGCAGTATGTTGCAAGTAAATCTGCATCATCTCCCTGCCAACCTAAAGCTGGAGCAGCTAGTCCATTTGCTCTATAATAATCATACCAGTTACTTATTGCTGCTTCAGGAACTATTGTTTTTAATCCTTCTACTCCTGTTGTTGCAGCAGCTATAGCTAATGTACCTCTATATGAACGTCCTGACATTCCTACATTTCCTGTACACCAATCTGCTGATACTTCAATATTATCAGTTTTATTTGTAAATGCTTTAGTTCTACCATTTAACCAATCTATTATAGAAACGGTTGATATTGTTTCATCCACTGAACCTGTACTTACAAGACCTTCAGATCCTAAAGTTCCTATTCCCCCAGAAAATACTACTGCATATCCTCGAGGTATAAAATAATTATACCACTCACCAAACTCAAAAGGCTCAACCTTTGCATTATCAGCCTTACCTGCAATCTTTCTTGGTGGCACAACTGCCTTTTCCTCTGGTATATATTTTATATCCTCATAATTTATATTACTTTGAGGACTTATGGTTAAATCTTTATCTACATTATGAGTAATGTACAGGTCATCGTTGGTTACAGGGCGGTAAGGACTTACCTCAAATATTACTGGAACCTTCATTCCTTTTTCAGTTTCAATAGGACGCTTTATCCACGCCTCAATTAAATCACGTTTTTGATCAAGATCTGTATCTTGTGGTGATTCCACATATACCTTTTCGTATATAGCCTTATCATGTTTAAATATAGGTTGAGGTTTTCCATCAAATACAAGTATTTCTGGCACCTCTTTGTCTTTATTAAAATCCATCATAAATCCTGATTCTAATAATACTTCAAAATATTCACGATGTTTTTTTGTTTTGGACTTTAAGCAATCATTAAGCGCTTTTGCAAGTCTATCATTTGTAAACTTATTTTTCCCTGAAGGCTTAAGACCAATAGATTTTGCAAATTTCATTATATTTTTATCTGTAAAATCACTTCCTTGCTCATATCCAAGTAACTTAAGAGCAATCTTGTAGAAATCTTGCTCATCTGTGGCCTTATTTGGCTTGAAGTTGTTTTTATCAATTTCCATTAAACAAGATTTTGGATTTGCTTTTATATATGCAAGTATATTTCTCTCCTCTACTGAGTTTACTGATTCATAATCCAAAAAGTTTTCTGTTCCTGTAAATGTTTTCGCCTCATCTTCCAATCCATTTAACCTTAAAATTATAGTCGCAACCTGAATTCTGGTTGGTTGTTCTAATGCATACTTAGCTGATCCCCCTTCTACATTCCCTTTAATCAAGCCAAGATTATTCATAGCAGTCATTTCTTCACTGATAATATCAGATGAATCACTGCTATTTGCTGCATATGTAACTATAGTTGTAGAAAATACAAATGTTAAAGTTAATATAATAGATATAATCTTTTTCATGAATTTCCCCCCTAATAAATGTACGGCTATCCTATTAATTAGTTATTAGCCTTTTAAATTTTTGTCTTGCGTATTCATGCATAATTTTATAGTGCTTTCCATTTTAAATTAAGTATGTTATCACCTTCTTATTTTATATATAATTAATATGTTTAAAATGTAATTATATCATAAATTATTACATTAGTGTTCTATTATGCTTCAAAAAGCTTCTAACTTAAAAAGCAATCATTACCGCTAAATATAATTATTTATTTGTAATATTAAAGTAGGTAATCCAAACATTTGGACTACCTACTTTAATATAGAAATAACTATAATAAAATATTATTGTTATTTTGTAGAGTTCTTCTTTAGGGCTTTCCATTGTAATCATCTAGAATATAGAACTGTAGCTTTATCTCGTGTGATAATCTCATTGCATGGAAACTTGGTGCAAACTCCACAAAAATCTATTTGATGTATATCTAATCAATAAATATCACACTTCCCTATTAACATCTTTATTATCAAGCCTAAACACTCCCTTTGAAACTTCATATAACATAATATATATATCTATATAATTCCAAGTTTGCCTGCAACTTTAAGATTTAAATTTAAAACATTTACTCGCTTTTCTCCAAATACCCCAAGACTTCTTCCTTGTACTGATTTATCTATGATTTCATTTAAATCATCTTTACTAATACCAGTGCTTTTTGAAATAGAATCTATTTGAATTCTTGCTGATTTTATACTTATATTAGGATCTAATCCTGATCCACTACTTGTTAATAAATCTGTAGGGATATTTTCTTTTTTTACAGTTGGGTTATTCTTCAAAAATTCATCTATATCTTTTTTTACTCTGTCCTTTAAGATTTCACTTGAAGGCCCTAAATTTTGCGATCCTGAAGCTACGCCTAGGTAAACTATTTCTCCATCTTTATTAGGTATGGTGTCCTCTTTACTGTAGGTATTATAATTTACCCCTGAAATCCTACCTTTAAAGAATCTTTCATCTGTAAAGCTTTGTCCTATCAGCTCTGATCCTACCTTTTTCCCTTTTACCTCTATAATACTGCCGTTAGCTTTTTTATTGAAAATTACTTGGCTTATTCCTGTCATAAAAAGGGGAAATATTAAGCCACATAATATAAGCATGACTAAACTTACTACTAAACTTTGTTTTAAAACTTTCATATACATACCCCCTGACGCAATTTAATGTTTTATATTTTATCTTAATTTATTCCCATATTTAATTATATTCCTTTACCTGTTACATAAAAAGAGGACTTATTATTAAATCTATTATTTTAATTCCAATAAAAGGTACAACTATTCCTCCAAGGCCATATATAAGCAAGTTTCTCTTTAATAGTTGTTCTGATTTCATTGGTCTATATTTTACCCCTTTCATAGCGATTGGTATTAATGCGGGTATTACAATTGCATTAAATATTAATGCAGATAATATAGCTGTAGTTGAACTTGTTAGGTTCATTACATTAAGCACCTTCATTTCTGGAATAGCTACGGTGAACATAGCAGGTATTATAGCAAAGTATTTGGCTACATCATTAGCTATACTAAAAGTAGTTAATGAACCTCTAGTTATAAGAAGTTGCTTACCTATTTCTACGACTTCTAGTATTTTTGTAGGATCTGAATCTAAATCTACCATGTTAGCAGCTTCCTTTGCAGCCATGGTTCCACTATTCATGGCAATACCTACATCTGCCTGAGCTAAGGCCGGTGCATCATTAGTACCATCACCTGTCATTGCAACTATCTTTCCTTTAGCCTGCTCTTTTTTTATAATATCTATCTTATCTTCTGGTTTACACTCTGGTACAAACTCATCCACTCCAGCTTCTCTAGCTATAGTTTCTGCCGTAAGAGGATTGTCACCTGTACACATTATAGTTTTTATACCCATTTTTCTTAGTCTTTCAAATCTTTCAGGAAGTCCTGGCTTTACAGTATCTTTTAGGTATATAACTCCATATATTTCATTCCCTACGGAAACCACTAAAGGTGTTCCCCCTACTTTAGATACACTATTAACTATCTCATCTATATCCTCTGGAATTTCCCCACCCATAATCTTTACAAAACTTTTAACTGACTCTGCGGCGCCTTTCCTTACTGTAGTTCCATCCTTAAGATTCACTCCACTCATTCTAGTTTGTGCAGTAAACTCTATAAAATCTAAATCCATATAATTATCCTTGTCTATTTCAAATCCAATTTTATCTGCAAGTTCTATAACGGATCGTCCTTCTGGTGTTTCATCTTTTAAAGATGATATAACTGCGTATTTTATTATATCTTCTTTTGAATGCATTTTAACAGGAATAAAATCTGATGCCATTCTATTACCAAAGGTTATAGTACCTGTCTTATCTAATATCATTGTATCTACGTCTCCGCAGGCTTCTACTGCCTTTCCCGACATAGCAATCACATTAAATCTTGTAACTCTATCCATCCCTGCTACACCTATGGCAGATAATAAACCTCCAATAGTAGTAGGAATAAGGCAGACTAAAAGTGCCACTAAAGTAGAAACTGCTATAGTAACCTTTGAATAGTTTGCTATAGGATATAGTGTAGATATTACCACTAAAAATATTATAGTAAGACTAACTAGAAGTGTAGTTAATGCTATTTCATTTGGTGTCTTCTGCCTTTTAGCGCCCTCTACAAGACTTATCATCTTATCTAAAAAGGACTCACCAGGGGTTGCTGTTATCTCAACCTTAAGCCAATCACTTACAACTGTAGTTCCTCCAGTAACTGAACTAAAATCTCCCCCAGCCTCTTTCATAACTGGTGCTGACTCACCAGTTATAGCAGACTCATCAACGGAGGCCATACCAGATACTATGACGCCATCATTAGGTATCATATCACCCATTTCTACAAGAACTATATCTCCCTTTTTCACCTCACTAGAGCTTATTATATTTAAAGAACCATCTTCTAAAACAAGCTTTGCCTTAGTATCTTTTCTTGTTTTTTTCATGCTGTTAGCCTGTGCTTTTCCTCTACCCTCTGCTACAGCTTCAGCAAAATTTGCAAATAATACTGTTATAAGTAATATTATAGTTACTATTACATTGTATCCTCTTAAATTATTTGGATTATTTCCAAAAATGTTTGGAAATAAGCTTAAAATAAAAGTTACAAAAAAACCCATTTCCACTACAAACATAACTGGACTTTTAATCATATACTTAGGATTTAACTTTATAAAAGACTCTTTTAAAGCCATTAAAAACGTTTCTTTCGTTACAAATTTTTTACTACTTTCCTTACTCATAAATACAACCTCCTTCTTAATATATAGCATCTTTACCTATATCTTTAGATGCATATACCGTCTTATGCAATATCAATATTTCCAAAGTGTACACTTACAGTGTCTAGATTTAAGTCTTAGTTTTCTAGTGCAGTGTTAGATATTCTGCAATAGGTCCTAATGCTAAAGTAGGTAGAAAAGTAAGTGCTCCTATAATTAATACAATAAATATAAGCATCATGACAAACATACTATTATCAGTTTTAAAGGTACCCATGCTTTCAGGTACAGACTTTTTATTTGCAAGAGACCCTGCCACAGCAAGAAGTAATATCATAGTTATATATCTTCCAAATAACATTACAAGTCCTGTAGAGGTATTCCAAAATATAGTATTATCAAGTAGCCCTTCAAAGCCTGACCCATTATTAGCTGCACTAGATGCATATTGATATACTATTTGAGATAACCCGTGGAATCCAGGATTACTAATACCATTAAGTCCGGCTTTTGTAATTACTGCTATAGCTGTTGGTACAAGTATTAATATTGGGTGTATAAGTATTCCAAAGGCTATAAGCTTCATTTCTTTTCCTTCTATTTTTTTGCCTAAAAATTCTGGAGTTCTTCCAACCATAAGTCCACAAATAAAAACAGTTATTATGGCATACATTATCATGCCCATAAAGCCTACCCCTTTACCTCCAAACACTACATTTAACATCATATTCCATAGTGGAACCATACCTCCTAATGGAGTTAATGAATCATGCATATTATTTACAGATCCTGTGGTAAAAGCTGTTGTAACTGTTGTAAATAGCGAAGACTGCGCTATACCGAATCTTACTTCTTTCCCCTCCATATTGCCCATATACTGACTTAGACCGATATCTTCCAGTGCCGAATTCCCAGTTAATTCGGATTTGTAACATACAGCTAAAGCTACCATAAATAGTATAGCCATAGCCACATAAATAGCAAAGGCTTGTTTCTTATTTTTTAAGTATAAACCAAAAGCATAAACTAATGCCCCTGGGATCATCATCATAGATAGCATTTCTATAACATTAGTAAGTGGTGTTGGGTTTTCAAAAGGATGAGAAGAGTTTGATCCAAAAAAGCCTCCTCCATTTGTTCCTAGATGTTTTATAGCTTCTAATGAAGCTACAGGTCCTAATGCTATATCTTGCATTTTATTTTCTATAGTAACAACTGTTTGTGTTGGCTTTAATGTTTGTGGTACCCCTTGCCATACTAAAAGCAAAGTTATAACCGCTGCAAAAGGAATTAAAAGCCTAGTGGTTATCCTTATGAAATCCACAAAAAAGTTTCCTATACCTTTATTCCCGCATATCCCCCTTATAAATGCCACCGCTGCACAAAATCCCGTAGCAGCTGATGTGAACATTAAAAATGTTATTGATATCATCTGACTTAAATAAGAAAGCGAGCTTTCCCCTGCATAGTCTTGAAGGTTAGTATTTGTAATAAAGCTTATAGCAGTATTAAACGAAAGATCTGAAGGCATTGCTTTTATTCCGCTTGGATTTAAAAGGCTTACACCTTGAAGTCTAAGTATTCCATAGACTATAGCGCACATCACTATATTAGAAACTAGTATAGCTAAAGTATACTTTTTAAACCCCATATCCTCCCCTTTTACTCCTGATATCTTATATATAAAATTATCAATTTTATCGAAAACTATATCTCCTTTACTCTTTTCCATGGACATTATCTTGTATAAATACTTTCCAACTAATACAGAAAGCAAAATAAATATTATAAGTACTAAGGATATTTGAAAAATCCCCATCTAAACCCCTCCTCTTGTTAAAACTTTTCTGGATTGAAAAGCACATAAAATAAATATATAAAAAGTAAAATCATTATTATAATGAGAGCTATCATAATATACCTCCTGACACACTCAAAAATAGTTGAACATTATACCTTTGTCTCTTTATTACAGCTATACCTAACTAGTTATTCCAATCTTTTAAAAATATTCCAATAACTAGTTTTATTCTTTTACCCTACTTACTTGTTTTTCACACCAATTACAAAATAGAAACATTAACGAAAAAAAACATAACAAAATACTCAAAAAAATTAAATCAAGCAACATTCTTAGTTCCCTCCTTACTTAAACTATATCCACAACTTTCAACCTTTTCTCCTGGGATAACATCTATTATATATCTATAAAATTTAAAACTAAACTATGGTTAAATCTTTAAAATAAGCTTATCTACCTTATTAAAGGCAGTTAAACAAAGATGGCTATGTATATCGTAGTGATGTTTAATGTTTTCTCATTTTAAGATGGGTATATGAAAATTATATTAATAGCATAAATATATAAAAGCTACCTTTATCACTTATGTAATAAAGGTAGCTTTTAACACTATATTTTTATATTTCTATATTGGCTCCTACATTGTTTTTTATTGCCTTTTTATAATATTCGTATTT
>CAYYWN010000033.1:0-13508 GCA_964474485.1 uncultured Clostridium sp.
AGTTATCTCCATTACTAGAATCAAGCTTTATTGCTTTTAATATATTCTCTTCAGCATCTTTAACATTAGATAGCTTTAAAAACAAATGTGCATAGTTTTTATAAGATTGAGATAGGTTTTCACTAATTTGCACAGATTTATTTAAATTTTTAAATGCATTTTCATATTGTTTCAATCTTATATATATAAATGCTATGTTATTATATGCCTTATTATTATTAGGGTTAATCATAATAGTCTTATTAAAATCTTTAAGTGCATTATCATAATTCTTTATTTTAATGTATATATTTCCTCTAGAAAAATATGAGTTGCTATCACTAGGGTTAGATTCTATAGCTTTATTTAAATTCTTAATGGCATTATCGTAGTCTTTTATTTTTTCATATATAGTAGCTCTTTTATAATATACATTAGTATAATTAGAGCACATTTCAATAGACTTATTTAAATCTTCAAATGAGGATTTATGATTACCTAAATCTTTGTTTATACTAGATCTTAAACCATAGGATAAGGGTTCATTCGGACTAAGTGTAATACATTTATTTATGTCATTTAAGGCACTTTCTAACTTACCCATTTCATGATAAGAATAAGCTCTGTAATATAAGGCAATATGATTTAATTCATTAAGCTCTAGTATTTTGTTGCAATCTTTAATTATATTTCCTAATTGATTAAAGTATAAAGACACCTGTATTCTAGAATAATAAGTATCAACATCTTCAATATAGTAGTTTATTGAAGTATTTAAATATTCTAATGCCTCATCAAACTCATTTAATTCAACATATACCTTTCCAATTAAACTATAGGCCTTAGCAGATTTAGGCAATATAGATTTTGCTTTTAAAAATTCTTTAAGAGCTCTTTCATAATCTTTATCATTAAGAAAACCAATACCATCATCTAATGTATTTATATAAGAGTTTAATTTAACCTTGCTTTTTATATACACTACTATGGAAATATAACAAATGATAAAAAGTAATAAGAGTATAATTAAATAACCCATAATTAAAACCTCATTCCTCATTATTTTAAAAGGAGACTATAGATTTAATATATCTTTGACTCGTTGAACAAAGAATATAAAAACAGAAATTACGATATTATGATATCTTATTAATTTAATTTAATATGTTTAAATCTAAGGTAGAATTGATGAAATCCAGGACTGAAAGCTGCACAACAGCAAGAAAATATTAAGTATGAACATGCATGAAATAAACTATTATCAATATTTTTTGATGAATACATTCCAAATATAACAAATGAAGAAATTATTGAACGTACAAAGGCCTTATTTAAAGGTTTTCTAACAATATTGTTTTTTAATTTGTTTTTAATACTTTTGAAAAGTAAATATATACAGAGAATATATATAATTAAACTTGCGATCATAACAATAATGTTAATTGGATTATTGAATTCATAATAAAAGGCGTTTATTGCTATATAAAAATAGAATATGGAAATTGTTGAATATGAAATTGCAGTATATAAATTAAGTAAAAAATCAAGTTTTTTAATAAATAATATAAATATTAAAGAAATTATATCAAAATTAAAAAGGCTATAGAACATAATAACTTTAATATTATGTGGCATAGGTATAAAGAGTATACTTTTATAAAGGGTATATAAGGCGAAATATAAAAACAAGTTTGTGAAAAAGATAGTAGTTAAGATATATTTCCTCATGAGTTTTACTTCCGGTAATGATAAATAAATATCTAAAAAATCATTTTTTTTACTCAAAAGAATCCTCCTTTCCAAAGTGTATTTATTTAATTATAACTTAATAATGAATATTTTACCAACACCCCATGGGTTTAAACATATGATTGTAAGATAATGGTTAGAGGTGTAAGTGAAGTGGAATAATTAATTTTAAGGAGTGAGAATTTTAATATGTTTAAAAAGAAAAACAATATAATGCTAATATTATTAAACAGAAAGTCATGATTTTAACCCTATATCAGATTAATATGATATAGGGTGTTTGGACAGATTATAAAAACAGATTATAAAAAGTGTAGTCTACGGTTTTATATAGTTAGCATCGCTGATCTAAAAGCCATAACGACCCACTAAATATATTTTGCTTTATTTTCTTTTGACGTATTTTCTCATATCAATTGCTACTGCACTTACTATGATAAGACCTTTTACTATAAATTGGAGGTAAGCATTTAAGCCTATAAAAGCTAGACCGTAATTAATAACCTGAAATATAAGAACTCCTGTTATTATTCCAGGTACAGTACCGATTCCACCTGAAGTTGATACTCCGCCAACAACACAAGCGGCAATAGCATCTAGTTCATACATATTACCTGTATTATTAGTAGCACTACCTACACGTCCAGCTTCTAAAGATCCAGCAAATCCGTAAAGAATTCCTGCTAAGGCGTAAATTAAGATAAGATTTCTTACAATATTTACACCGGATACAGTAGCAGCTTCTGAGTTCCCACCGATAGCATACATGTTTTTACCAAAGCGTGTTTTATTCCATAGAATCCAAATGATAACTGTGGCTATTAGGGCATATATAACCAAGTATGGAATGGCAAACTTTCCAGTGCCAATGCTTCCTAGTACAAACTTTGAAAAGTCTGGATCAAGTCCTCCTACTGGTTGAGCACCGTAAGGTGGACGATCAAAATATATAGAGTTAAGTCCATAAACTATAATCATCATGCCTAAGGTTGCAATAAAAGGTGGAACTTTTAATATGGAAACTACTATGCCATTTAGTAAACCTATAAAACCACAAACTAACATAGCTATTAAAATAGGTACAAGTACTGGTAGTTTTGCTAGGGTTGGATACATACGATAAGCATAATCTGTAGCTTGTAATAAAGATGCGGATAACACTGCAGCAAGTCCAACCATACGACCAGCAGATAAGTCAGTACCTTCAGCTATGAGTATACCACCAACACCTAAAGCGATAATAATGCGAGTAGAGGCTTGAGTTAATATGTTACGAAAATTATTTATAGATAAAAAGGATGGCTCAATGGCTACTATTACACATAATAGCACTATAAGAACTATATATATTGCATTATCTATAAACCATTGCATATTAAATTTATTTTTTAAAGAGATTTCTGGTTTTTTCATGATATAACTCCTCCTGTTCTACAAGTACTTTGATGATAATTTCATAATTTCTTCTTGATCAGTATCTTTAGTATTTAAAATATCAGCAACTTTGCCATTACTCATTACTAAGATTCTATCGGTTATACCTAACAATTCTGGCATTTCTGATGAAACCATTATAATGCCTTTTCCATCACTTGATAGTTTAGTCATTAATTGATAGATTTCATATTTAGCACCTACATCAATACCTCTAGTAGGTTCATCCATCATTAAAATTTCAGGATTTGTAAGAAGCCATCTTCCAATTATGACTTTTTGTTGGTTTCCGCCAGATAAGCTACCAATTAAAGTTTTTTGAGAAGGTGTTCTTACCCTCATAGAATCTACAACCCATTTAGTATCTTTTTCTATATTTTTATCAGATAAAAGACCGAATCGTCCCTTATAATTATGTATGTTACAGATTACCGAGTTGAAACTAACAGGAAGCTTTTCAAAAATACCATTAGATCTTCTCTCTTCTGTTAACATAGCAAATCCATTTTTCATAGCTTTACTAGGTGTATCATTTTTAATTTCTTTACCGTGTAAGAATATTTTAGATGAGGATAGTTTTCTTATACCAAAAAGGGCTTCTAATATATCGGTTCTTTTAGCACCTACAAGGCCAGCTATTCCTAAAATTTCACCTTCCCTAAGTGTAAAGCTTACATTTTTAATAGAAGGTTGGCATTCAGAGGTTAAATCCTTAACTTCTAAAATAACTTTGCCTGGAGCATTAACCTTTTCTGGGAACCGATTAGATAAACTTCTACCTACCATCATCTTAATTATAGAATCAGTAGTGAGTTCATGAGCAAATTTAGTATCTATCCATTGACCATCTCTTAGAATAGTTACTTCATCTGAAATGGTTAGAATTTCCTCCATTTTGTGAGATATATAAATAACTGATACCATTTTGCTCTTAAGTTTATTAATTATCTTAAACAAATGTTCCACTTCTTTTTCAGTTAATGATGATGTAGGTTCGTCCATTACTATAACTTTAGAATCATAGGAAACTGCCTTGGCGATTTCTAGCATTTGCATTTGAGACACTGAAAGGGTATTGACCTTTTGAGTAGGGATAATATCTATATCTAACTCTTTAAATATTGCATTTGTATCCTCATACATCTTTTTTTCATCTATAAAAGGACCTTTAAGAGGATAGCGTCCAAGCCATATATTATCCATAACTGTACGATATTTTACTTGATTTAATTCCTGATGGACCATTGAAATACCGTAATTCAGTGCTTGCTTTGAATTCTGCAAGACTATCTTTGAACCATTTAAAAAGATATCTCCCTCATCAGGGGTATATATCCCAAATAAGCACTTCATCAATGTAGATTTACCGGCTCCATTTTCCCCCATAAGGGCATGTACAGTTCCTTGCCTAACTTTTAATGTTACTTTTGATAATGCTTTAACGCCCGGAAAACTTTTGGATATATTTGACATATTAAGCACAAAATTTTTGTCACACTGATGTACAGTAGCATTATCCATGGTTTACACCTCCAAAATGTAATTTTAGAATAATATAAGACACACAACAAGCGTGTCCTATATGTATATATATATTTATTTATAAGAATCTTCAGCGATATTTAAGTTATCTTTTGTAATAGCAATATAGGGTACACGAATTGCTTTATTCTCATCCAGCTTCCAATTGGTACCTTCTAAAATGTCTTTATTATTAGCAGCATTTACTGATATTTCTAAAGTAGCTTTACCTTGGTTTTTAGCATCATTTAATACTGTACCAATCATTTTACCTTCTTTTATCTTAGTTAAAACTTCTGGAATAGCATCTACTCCAACAATTGGCATGAACTTATCATCTTTAAAATAACCTGCCTTTTCAAGTGACGATAATGCTCCAAGAGCCATGCCGTCATTATTACAAATTACAAATTCTATTCCATCACCTTGTTTTGCTATCCAAGCATCCATCTTTTCTGTTGCTTTAGTCGCATCCCACATTCCTGTATCTATAGCAAGTTCTTGTACTTCAATGCCGGCACCTTTAATTTCTTCTATAACATATTTAGTACGAGCTTCTGCATCTGGATGTCCTGGTTCACCTTTTAATAATACATACTGCATTTTACCATCTTTATTTTTGTCCCACTTGTCCTTATTTTTATTCCATTGTTCAACAATTAATTTACCTTGAAGTATACCTGATTCCTTTGATTCAGTACCTACATACCAACATTTATCATAAGCTTTCAAAGAAGATGACTCAGGTTCTTTATTAAAAAATACTAAGGGTAAGTTAGCAGCTTTGGCCTTATCTATTACGGTAGATGCAGCTTTAGGGTCTACAAGGTTTATTGCAAGAGATTGTACTCCTTTAGATATCATAGTATCTATTTGTTCAAGTTGTTTTGCTTGATCATTTTGTGAATCATTGATTATAAGTGTAGCTTTTCCTTCTGCTTCATTGTCTAGTGATCTACGAACATAAGACATAAAGTTATCATCATATTTATAAATGGTAGCACCTATTTTAGGTAAATTAGAAGTTTTTTTGGCTTTTTCATCTGTCTTGGTTGAATTTCCGCAACCAGAAAGGGATATAACCATTGTAGTAAGGAGCGTTACAATTAATAAATTCTTTTTCATAAATATTCCTCCATTATAATCAAATTTGAAATAGTTTACAATTATATATTAGTAAAGTTTAAGTAAAATATCAATAGTATTTTAATAAAAAGTTTATTAATCTTTATATATCTAGGTGTAATTTCAAGTAAATGTAATTAATGTAGATAAATTAGTTTGAATATCATATTTTATTATAACTGTGAAATGAATTTTTTAAACCCTTCTATACCATGGTCAGCTCTTTTAAATACCCCTGCATCCTCCAGAACTCTAACAAATTTTGATCCTACTTCTTCTTTTATAAAGAGATCTAGAGATTTTTCATTGTTATATCTTTTTTTTAGGTCTTCTGCAAAAGTAAGGTGGTATTCTTTTACTGAATTAGTTTTGTTTAATATAAAGTCCTTGATTTCTTCTAATTCATTTAATAATCTTCCAGGAAGTACTGCAAGTCCCATAACTTCTATTAAACCTATGTTTTCTTTTTTTATGTGTTGAACATCGGCATGAGGGTGGAAGATTCCTAGTGGATGTTCTTTTGAAGTTCTATTATTTCTAAGAACTACATCCATTTCATAGAAACCTTTTTTGTAGCGAGATATAGGGGTTATTGCATTGTGACTTTCTCCTTTGGTGAAAGGCAGTATATGTCTTTCCTTATCCTCGTATATCTTCCAGCTATTAAAGATATAATTGGTGGCTTCTACTATATCCTCTGTTTTTTTACCTTTTATTCTAATGGTAGATAAAGGCCAATTAATTATAGAAAAGTTTAAAGTAGGATACTTAGATAAATTAAAAGTGTATTCATCCTCAGCCTTTTCCATAGGGAACTCATAATAGCCACCTTGGTAATGTTCATGACATAGTATAGAGCCACCTACAATAGGTATATCAGTATTTGAGCCTAAGAAATAGTGAGGAAACTTTTCTACGAAGCTTAGCAGATTTTTAAAGGTATTTTTGCTTATTTTCATTGGGGTATGTTCCTTTGAAAGCACTATGCAATGTTCATTATAATAAGAATAGGGAGAGTATTGAAGATACCAATCCTCGTTATTTATATTAAGCTCTATCATTCTATGATTGGATCTGTCTGTATGGTCGATCCTTCCTTCATAGCCCTCATTTTCTTTACATAATGGACAGGTGGGATATGTAAAAGAAGTTTTTGAGTTTTCTTTTTTTCTTTGTTTTGCTATTTCTTTTGGATCTTTTTCTGGCTTTGATAGATTTATAGTTATATCTAAATCACCATATTTACTTAAGGTTTTGTATGAAATGTTTTTTTGAATTCTATCTGTTCTTATATAATTACTGTTTTTGCTTAGATTATAAAAATAATCGGTAGCTTCTTTAGGGGAAGAAGAAAACTTTTTATAAAACTCTTCATTTATTATTGAAGGATTATTTAAAAAAACATTCATTATTTTGCTAGATAGTATGTCTTTTTCATATAGATAGTCTTTTATTAGTCCTGAATTTAAAGAATAATCTAGGATATAATTTAATGTTTCATGCAAGGTGTATTGAAGATTTGTACTTGTATATTCATAATTATCTAGCTTTAATATGGCTAAGATTCTATTTCGTGCGTATATTTTATCTATAGAATAAATCATTTGATTTTCTATAGAAATTTCTATGAGTCTATCTATTAAACTGTAAATATTATTCATTATCACTATCTCCATATCTATTTCAAATTATTTCATGCCAGTTTAAATTATAAACTTTAGGCATATTCACTATAAGGGCTATTCATAATAAATTAATAAGTTAATTCAGCTTAGTTGAACCTTGGCCTATAGAAGCTACATAAATGGAAGCTTCATATCCTATAGCATTTTTATAATCTTTAGATACATTTTCTAGAAAGAGATCTAAGTCTTTTTTAGAGACTATGGCGATTGCACAGCCACCAAAACCAGCTCCAGTCATTCTAGCACCTAAGCATCCCTTTTGTTTCCAAGAGCTTTCTGCTAAAACATCCAGTTCCTTTCCTGTAACCTCATAATTATCTCTAAGTGATATATGAGATTTATTCATTAACTGACCAAAAGACTTTAAATCATCATATTTAAGTAATTCTGTAGCCTTTTTAGTTCTTTCATTTTCTGAGATAGCATGCAGCGCTCTTTTTTCTTCTATAGGATTTTTAATAACATATTTATATTTATTAAACTCTTCTAAGGTTAAATCACATAAGTTATTTATCTTAATTACAGATTGAAGCTTTAAAAGGGCCTTTTCACATTGTGATCTTCTCTCGTTATATTTTGAATCTGCAAGTTCTCTTCTTTTATTTGTATTCATTATGACTATAACATTATCTTTTAAATCTATATCTACGTACTCATAATACAATGTATTGCAATCAAGAATTATGGCAGAATTTTTTTTGCCAAAGGCTATGGCAAACTGATCCATTATTCCACTATTCAAACCTATATATTCGTTTTCAACTCTTTTACCTGTAAGGGCTAGAGTTTTTTTGTCTATATTAAAAGAAAATTCTTCTTTTAATATGACTCCTATTAACATTTCTAAAGAAGCAGAAGAGGATAAGCCTGCTCCATTTGGGATGTTGCCATATACTAATATATCAAAACCTGAATTTATATTTAAATTTTCTTCAGACATATATTTAATCATACCTTTAACATAATTAGTCCAGGAGTGATTTCTATTATATTCAAGGTGTAATAAATCTAGTTCTATTAATCCAACTTCCTTAAAGTTTAATGAATATAGTCTAACTTTTTTATCTTGCCTTTTTCTTATTAGGCCATAGGTTCCAAAAGTTATTGCACAAGGAAGGACAAATCCTCCATTATAATCGGTATGTTCACCAATTAAGTTTATTCTACCGGGTGAAAAATACTGATTTCCTGATGGAATATTAAATATTTTTTCAAAATAATTCTTTAAGTCATTTATAACCATAAGTAATCCCCCTATATATTTTAATATTCAACTTATACTTATATTATAAGGTTTTACTAAAATAAATCAATATATTTACTAAAAACAGCAGATGATTTATAATATACATATGTAAATAAATATAGATTATTACTATAACAGCACTTAGGAGGGAAAGTTATGATAGAAAAAACTAATTTTAAAGGTATAGAAGCGATAAAACTTGAAAATAATTATTTGAAAGTTATTATAATACCAGAGCTAGGCGGTAAAATAGCATCTATTTATAATATAGAAAAGGATTTTGAACTTTTATTTCAAAATAAAGAAGATATATATGTAAAACCTAAACTTTATGATGCCTTTGAAAAGTTCGATGCCTCAGGATTTGATGATGCTTTTCCAACCATAGATAAATGCTCAGTTTATATAAATAATAAGCATATAGAGTATCCTGATCATGGAGAAATATGGAGCTCAGAATTTCAATATGAAACAAAAGAAGATAAGATAACTTTAAGTTATAATAGTAAGATATTGACCTATACTTATATTAAAAAATTGCAATTAAAAGGTGATAGATTAATATGTGAATATGAAATAAAAAATAACGGCGAGTTTGATATACCTTGCATATGGGCATTTCATTGCCTTGTTAATTGTGAGGAAGACATGAAGATTATTTTCCCAAAGGGAACAGATTTGATAGAAAATGTTCATGAAAGTAAGTATCTAGGAAAAGAGGGGACAGTTCACAAGTATCCACAAACTTTAGATTTAAAGGGAAGAGAATTCTATTTAAATAAGATTCTTCCTAAGGATTTAAAAAATACGGAAAAGTACTATGTAAAAGGAAAAGTTAGTAAGGGTCAGTGCGGAATGTATTATCCTTCTAAAGATATAAGTTATAATATTTATTATGATGAAAAAAAGTTGCCATATTTAGGTTTCTGGGTTACAGAGGGCGGATTTAGGGGAGACTATAATTGTGCATTAGAGCCCACTAATGGGTATTATGATGATATAATTAAATCTACTAATAAAAATGGTGTTTTTATTTTACAGCAAGGAAAGTCACTATGTTTTAATATGGAAATAGAATTAAAGGTCCTAAAGAAGTAATAGTTTAAGGGAAAGATAAAATACAAACTGAAAAGCTTATTTTAGTATGAATAAAATAATATTTCTAGGTCGTAGGCTTAGATATTGGTTAGGGGAGAAGAGTATGGCTACTATAAAAGATATTGCGACTAAAGCTGGGGTATCTATTTCTACTGTTTCAAGAGTTTTAAACTTTGATGAAAGTTTAAATGTCCCAGATGTTACAAAAAAGAAAGTTTTTGAAGCGGCAGAGGAACTTAATTATGTAAAAAGAAAAGAAAAAAGAAATCACCAAAATAGTAACACCAAAATAGCTATAGTGCATTGGTATTCTGAGAAAGAGGAGCTAGGAGATCCTTATTATCTTTCTATAAGAATAGGTGTAGAAAAAAGATGTGATGAGGAGTCTATACAAACTATAAGATTAAATAAGGAGGAAGCATCTTTAAATAAAGAAGGTATAGATGGGGTTGTTGCTATAGGTAAATTCTCAAAAGAGGAAATAGAATTCATAAAGAATATAAGTGATAATATAGTGTTTGTAGATTCTTCTCCAAATGAGGATTTATTTGATTCTGTGGTAATAGATTTTAGAAAGGCTATGACAGAAGTTTTGGATTATTTAACTGGTTTAGGGCATACAACTATAGGATACATAGGTGGAGAAGAATTTGTTAATAAAAAGAAAGAAAAGGTTAATGATTATAGAGAAATAACATATATAGAATATATGAAAGCTAGTGGAATATTTAAAGAGGATATATTATCACTCGGAAACTTTACTCATGCATCTGGTTATGAGATTATGAAAAGTATGCTAAAACTAAAACAAGTACCTACAGCATTTTTTATTGCTAATGATACTATGGCTATAGGGGCATATAAAGCAGTATTAGAAAAAGGACTTAGGATTCCAGAAGATATTAGTATAGTAGGGTTTAATGATATATCTACCGCTACCTATTTAGCGCCTTCATTATCTACTGTTAAAGTTTATACAGAATTCATGGGAGAGTCTGCAGTAGAACTTTTGTTAGAGAAATTAAAAACTAATAGAGAAATAAATAAAAAGGTTATAATACCAACTAAATTTATAATAAGAGAAAGTTGCAGAAGTATAAACCAATAAAAGGGAATTTGCATAAGTAATTCATATCTTAATATTAAAATGATATATAAAATTAATTACAGAAGGGAGGAAATCATCTAGGTAATGCGTAGATGGTGAAGATTTGAATCCAGTAGCGTTTAATATATTTGGGGTAGATTTAATGTGGTATGGAATAATAATATCCTCTGGAGTGATGCTAGGGCTTATTATAATTTCTTACACCAGCAAGGCAAAAGGTGTTAGTCTTGATAATATAATAGATACATTTTTAATAGCTTTTCCAATAGCAATATTGGGTGCTAGAGCTTATTATGTGGCCTTTGAATTTGAAAGTTATAGAGGGGACATAGCATCCATGTTTAATTTAAGGCAAGGTGGACTTGCTATACATGGGGGAGTTATATTTGGGGTGCTTGCGGCCTACTTGTATTCTAAGAAAAAGAAGTTTGATTTTTTATCCATGATAGATGTAGTAGCTCCTTCTTTAGTATTAGTTCAGGGAATTGGAAGGTGGGGAAACTTTATTAATAAAGAGGCCCATGGAGGCCCTGTAACTTTTGAGTTTATAAGTAAGTTCCCTGACTTTATTCAAAGAGGTATGAATATAGGTGGCATATATTATCATCCTACATTTTTATATGAATCAATATGGGATCTAATAGTATTTTTTATTCTTATTATACTACTAAAAAGGAGAAAAGAAGAGGAAAAAGGTACTATAATAGCATATTATGCTGTTTTATACTCTGTAGGCAGATTCTTTATTGAAGGATTAAGGACAGATAGTCTTATGATATTAGGCCTCAGGACAGCTCAGATAGTAAGTTTACTTCTTATAATTGCTGGACTTGTAAGTATTTTTATTATAAAAAAAAGAGCAAATAATAAATAAAAAAGAAGACTTCTAAGAATAAGTTTTTAGAAGTCTTTTTTTAGATCATATTAAACTTTATAAAAACTATTTTTGTCTTTTTGAAAAAGATAAAATAACACCTAAAGCTATAGATAAAAATGAAGCAGCCAAAACCCTATATTCTGAAGGAAGCATAAAGGTTATTGTATGGGCTGGAATCCAAAAGAAAGGTATGGTTTTTAACACTATAAATCCTATGAAGGAACTCCAGTCTATAGCTTCTAATGTTTTATTAAGACTTAATTTTAATATCTTAGACAAGGTACCATCACCTAAATCTATAAGTGTATCCGTAACTCTATGAAAACCCATAAAAGCTGGAGCAAAGGTTAAATTCATTATACTACTTGTGAAAAATGCTGATGAAAGTTTGTTTAATATTGGATTTTGGAAGGCTGGAAGAAGTCCTTTATTTGTCACATACGACACTCCACCAGAGAAGATATCGAACATTATAACAAAAATTATTCCAATGAATCCCCATACTAAAAATTTATAAAGAAGTCCTTTAGGTTTTTTGAAATCTCCAGTGCAGATTCTTATAGATAAAAATTCACCCATAGTAGCTAAAATAGAAACCTTTATGAAGCCAAGTATATAAGGATGAGACTTAGTTAAGGTTAAAAAAAGTTCTCTAGTAACAGGATACGCAAGAAATGAAATAATTAAAATTAAAATAAAGCTCCACAATAAAT
The DNA here is from genome assembly GCA_964474485.1 of uncultured Clostridium sp. Classification (GTDB taxonomy): domain Bacteria; phylum Bacillota; class Clostridia; order Clostridiales; family Clostridiaceae; genus Clostridium_L. The sequence continues at coordinate 12,536 of CAYYWN010000033.1, forward strand.
CTTTTTTCTTCAAATTAATATCCCCCATAATTCAAATTTTAGAAGTTCTGTGTTAAACATAATTTAATTATTAAAAATGTATCATTAAGCTTATTTTAACATATTTTCCCTAACTTAAAACTTAATTAGTGAATTTAAATTTTCTGATGCAAGCCTAATATCCTCTTTTCCTAAGATATCTGAAACCACTGCTATTCCATCGATATTTGAAGAGTCTAATTGGTGAACATTTTTTATAGTTATGCCACCTATAGCAACCACGGGAATATATAGAGTTTCTTTAATTTCTTTTAACATATCAATAGAAACAGGCTTTGCATCTTGTTTAGTAGATGTGTGGAAAATGGCTCCAACGCCTATATAATCTGCACCTTCTTTTTCAGCCTTTATAGCCTGCGATAGTGTTGTAGCTGAAACTCCAAGGATTTTATCATTTCCTAAGATCTTTCTTGCAATAGTGCAGGGTATATCTTTTTGACCAATATGGACACCAGAAGCATTAACTGCTAAGGCTATATCCATTCTGTCATTTATTATTAAGGGAATATTATATTTATCTGTAACTTTTTTTATATTTAAAGCAGTATTATAAAATTCTAAAGTTGTAAGATCTTTTTCTCTAAGTTGTACTAATGTAACGCCACCTTTTATTGCTTCTTCTACGGCGGTGTATAAATCTGTATTTTTCAGTAAGTCCCTGTCTGTTACAAGGTAAAGCTTATAATTTACATCAGTCTTCATATATTTTCCCTCTCTTTACTATTACTTCTTCAGATAAATTGTAAATTGCATCAAGAATATTTATTTTAAGACTGCCAGACCCACCACACTGATCTAATCTTTCAAAGGCTATTTCACCTGCAATGCCCATGGATACTACTCCAGCTAAAGCAGCAGCTAAATTATCTTTTCCAGATCCCAAATAAGAACCAATTAATGAAGTGCACATACAGCCTGTGCCAGTAACTTTGGA
>CAYYWN010000034.1:0-13285 GCA_964474485.1 uncultured Clostridium sp.
TTAATGCAGAAATAAGCTCTTGCATTGAATTTCTATAATTAACTACTTTAATTTAAAAGACATAACCCAAACAGTTTCTGCTGCATATATAGCATTATGTTTAGGTGAATTTATAAGTCTTGTTCTTCTTTATTTTTATTATAAAAAGTCCATTAATTCTTTATCTTGTATAAGTAGAAAAACTGAATCTAGAACCCAACTTCTATTTAATGTTCTTGTTATTTCCCTTCCCCTTTGCTTAAATGCATTTGTATCTACGGCTCTTGGTGCATTATCTACCCTCATATTACCTAGAAGGCTTATTGTTTCAGGCCTTAATTATTCTGAAGCACTTTCGATTATAGGAAAGTTTACTGGAATGACATTAAATATTGTATTTTTCCCAATGATAGTAATAGGATCTATAATAACAGTACTGGTACCTGATTTGGCTCAAGGTATAAATAAAAATGATTCTTATTTTATTGAAAGTAGGATAATAGAAGTACTTAGAATCGCTTTTTTACTAGGACTCTCTACGCTTGTATTATGCATTTCAATACCTGAAAATTTAGGTATGATGTTTTTTAAAAGGGATGATCTTACTTGCTATATAAAATTTCTTTCATTATGTCCCCCAATTTTATATTGCGATTCCACTACTTATGGAATATTAAATGGGCTTGGAAAACAAAATGTAATGCTTCGAAACTCTTTACTTATATCAGTTATAGACCTTATAAGTTTATACATACTAACAGGTATAAAAGGTATAAACATATTTGGGTACGGTATAACCATTATTATTACCTCTATAATATCTCTTTGCTTAAATCTTAAAGAAATTCGAAAACACTACTCCCTTAATATTTCTATAACAAATATATTTATATATTTACTTATTGCAATTTTGTCTTACTTTAGTATTATTATCTTAAAAAATCAAATCCCTAATTCATCAATGTTATTTAAAAACTTTGTACTAATTTCTTTAGGATTTTCTTCTTTTTTATTTTCTATACTTTTTACTGTAAAGAAAGATAAAATATAATTTAAATAAAAAAATAGCTTGAATGTTTTCAAGCTATTTTTTTACTTATCTTTATATATCTTATTTGATTTTAAGTTTTTTAGTTTATTTAATTTCTTACCTTAGTCTATTTGATATAAATCTAGGTATAAGCTTTGTAATCTTATTTGGTAGCGCATTCATATCCTTTTTAGTTATTCCGCCTGTAAGTGCCAATCCATAAAGATAAACAACCATTCCTATTATAATGGATATTATAGTAAATACGGAGCTTAATATATACGTATCCCCAACAAATTTTAATATAACACCAAAATTAACGCTTAATACCTTTATAACTATAGCCATAAGTACCGCTGATACTGTTGGTTTAGTTGCTACTTTTATAAGACTTATTCTTACTTTTAAAGCTGAATTTAAAGCTATATTATTAATTATCATAGGTATTAAAAAGCATAATAAGCTTCCAATCACTGCTCCATTTATATTTAGACTTGGAATGGCAACTAAATAATAATTAGCTACCAGCTTTGCAATTATTCCTATACCTAAAGAAACAATTACTATGTATAGTTTATTTATACTTTGAAGAATTGTAGTTTGAATTTGAACTATAGCCATAAATACAACTACAATAGCTCCATAAGTCATTATTTCATAACCTGCTCCGTATTTTATTAGTCTATAAATTTCTTTACTTAAAACTGCTAGTCCTACCGCTGAAGGAATCGAAACAATATAACTTATTTTAAGCGCAAAATCTATTTTTTCTTTAACCTCTTTTTTATTTTTCAAAACCATAGCTCTTGATATTGCTGGTAAAAGGGCTGATGAAAGTGCTGCTATTATGGTAAGAGGTACATATAATAGCGTTCTGTATTTACTCAATATAGAATATTTTATATTTCTATCTTTTACAAGGTAAATCCCGGCAACTTCTAACCTTTTTTTAACTATAGTAAGGTCAATTACAGCTCCTAAATATTGCATACCTGAACTTAAGGTTATAGGAAATCCATATTTAAACAATCTTTTTAGAAGTGTTTTATTAGATAGCCTCTTTACAGTTATCGACTCTTCATTATGTATAATTTTCGTAGCCTTGCTTTTTTTATATAATTTTGAAAGATAATATGCTGCTATTAATGCACCTATAGCAGTACCTATAGTCCCTCCTGCTGCACCTAAATCTACGCTTTGTTTCATCATAATATAGGCAAATACCAAGCTAAATATTATATTAGTAATTTGTTCTATAATTTGAGATACAGCTGTTGGAGTCATTATACTAAGTCCTTGGAAGTACCCTCTATATGCCGCTAATACAGATGTTACTACCATGGCTGGGGTTAATGCTATTATAGCATAATAAGATTTAGAATTGCCTGTAGAATTAGCTATTCCACTAGCAAATATTAGGACTATCACAGCCGCTAAAAAACCCATAATCATGAGCATAAATCTAGCAAGCTTAAAAGTCTTTATTGCATCTTTTGGGTTATTAAGGGCTATAAGTTCTGAAACTTGCTTTGATATAGCAACCTGCATTCCTGAACTTGTCATAACATACACAAGGCTAAATATATCATAGGCTGCCGCATATATTCCATATCCCTCATCACCAATTATAAATAATAGTAAAGGTACATATAAAAGAGATAAAATCTTTACCATCATTCCTGCTATAGATAATACGGCAAATCCTTTAGTTGTGGATTGCTCCTTCATAACTATCTCCTTTTATAAAATATATCATATTATTGATTAGAATTTAAAAACATCATTTTTAATCTTTTTAAATATAGGTGGAAGTGCTTCAGTTATAGTCTTGTTTTCCATATAACTTAGGCTTTCTGGACAATTTTTAAATACAACTTTGTAGGCATATAAATACTGAAAGTGAAGTGCAAATTTATTTTCAAAGTATGCATTTAAAGTTTTATCACCATACTTACTATCTCCAATTATAGGATTACCTAAAAATGATAAGTGAGCTCTAAGTTGGTGACTTCTTCCTGTTAAAAGCTCTATTTCTATAAATGAAAATCCCCCATTGCTTTGTATTGTCTTAACTTCCATTGCTATCCTTTTAGTATCAGGCTTCATATCTTTAAATACTTTAGATCTGTTTTCTTCACTGTCTTTAGATATATAAGCTTCATATATCCCATCTTTTATTCTTCCCTTAACTAAAGCACAGTAGTACTTTTTTATTTTTCTTTCTCTTATCATTTCATTTAAAGCTTTAAGAGAATCAAAATTCTTTCCAAATATCACGATTCCAGAAGTATTCCTATCTAACCTATTACAAGAGGCTGGTGTAAATGTTAATTCCTGTTCTGGTGTATAATCACCTTTTTCATATAAATAGGTAAGTACGTAATCTGTAAGTGTTGGTTCACCTTTTTTCTTATCAGAGTGAACTAATACTCCTGGCCACTTTTCTAATAAAAGCATATTTGTATCTTCATATGTTGATTTAAAATCAGCCTTTACATTTTGGAACTTTAGTCCCTCTTCCTTTTTGCTTTCTATATTTCTTATAGTAACTATATCACCTTGTACTAAAGAGTATTTTTCTTTAGCTTTAACTCCATTTATTTTTACATCACCTTTTCTAATCACCTTATATATAGCACTTAAAGGCACATCCTTTAATAACTTTCTTAAAAATTTATCTAATCTTTGACCCGCTTCATTTATTCCAATTTCTACGTTCATAACACCACTCCTATCAAACTAACTACACATGCCTAAATTATTTTTAAAAGCTGTGCCACGATATTATATCATAAACACAGCTATTTTATAATTATACTTTAGATTAATACTTAATTATTCTCTTGTCAAATACTCATAAGCCATATTACATTGAAGTGCAACACCTATTGGTAAACAATTTTCATCTATATCAAATAAGTCACCATGAGCTGGATTACTTATGCCCTTTTCAAAATTAGCGCTACCTAAAAAATAAAATACTGATGGTCTCTCCATAGCAAAGTAAGCAAAGCTTTCCACTCCCATACTAGGATGCTGAAGTTTTATAATGTTTTCTTCTCCTATAATTTGAGGTGCAGTATTTTCTAAAAGTTTTATCATGTCATCATCGTTATAAAGGCAGGGGTAACTTTCATCTATTTTTATTTCTACCTTTCCCCTCAAAGATTCTGCTATACCTTTTGATATTTCAGTAACTCTTTTTTTTGCATACTCTCTTTGTTCATTAGTCATAGTCCTTATTATACCCTTGATTTCTACTTCTTTTGGTATTATGTTTTCGGCTGTACCTCCATGTATGCTACCTATAGTTATAACTGATGGATATGCAGGTGATAGTTCTCTGCTTACTATGCCCTGCAAAGACATTATTATATTGCTAGCTATTAATATTGGATCTATAGTATCTTCTGGATGGGCTCCATGACCACCTTTACCTTTTACCTTTATAGTAAACGGATTAGAAGCTGCATTAAAAACATCTCTTTTAATACCTATCTTTCCCGCCTCTATAGATTCTGATACATGAAGTCCAATTATTGCATCTACATATGGATTTTCAAGAACCCCTTCTTTTATCATATATTTTGCGCCGCCCACAGTTTCTTCCGCCGGTTCAAATAATAGTACTATATTTCCTCTTAATTCTTTTTTAATACTATTTAAAATTTTAGCTGCGCCTAATAATATGGTAGTATGGGCATCATGACCGCAAGCATGCATTTTACCCTGAATCTTAGAAGTATAAGAACAAACTTTAGCATCTTTTATAGGTAAAGCATCTATATCTCCTCTTAACGCTATGGTTTTAACTTTATCAGAAGTTACTTTCTCCCCTTTTATTAATGCACATATTCCTGTTCCTGCTACAGATTTATAAGGTATTCCTTCCTTATCTAAAATATCTTTTATCTTTTTTGATGTTCTGTATTCTTCAAATCCAAGTTCTGGATTCTCGTGTATATCTCTCCTTATATTAACTAACTCTTCTTTTATTTCTTCAGCCATTTTTAAAAATTCTATTCCTTTTTTCAAAATTATTCCTCCTATATGCATACTTAATATATCACTTTTGACTTTTATCAGCTATTGAATTTAATATTTTTATGACCAATAAACTTTTATAATATCTCCATCTTTTAATTTATCTGAATAAGAAGCTTCTTTTTTATTAAGTTCTAAATTTATTCTGCCTTTTAATCTAGTAAGATCAAAATTTATATAATTGAATATATCAACAAAAATATATTCTCTTTTTCCCTTAAGTACTATTTCATCTCCATTTATATTTACTGACATATTTATTGATTCATCTTTTAAAATATTATAATCCTTATTATCTACAATAGTACTTTTATATATCCTATCTCCATCTTTTATTATATAATCATCTTGAAGAACCTTGCCATTTAACATAAAGTTACCCTCTTCTTTTAATATATAGTATTTAAAATCTTTTAGCGTTAAAAGGTTTATTATTTCAATGGAATCATTTTCTCTTATTATAGAGTCAATTCTTTTATCTTCACCATTAACTATACATTTAGGCTCTAAAATTTGAATACTATCATCGTAAAAAAATGATACAAAATCTAGATTTGGTATATACTCTTTTATATTAGGATTTGCATACTTTCCATCCATTGCAAAATTTATTTCTATGACGTCGCCTTCTTTAATTAATGAATCTAAACTACCTTCTTTTTTATTTATAAATATAGTAGCATTTTTTCCAAGACTTCCAAATGAAAGCCTTGTATTCCCATTTAACGTAAACCGTATATTTTTCCCATTATGTCCTATTAACATTTTAGGATTTATACCAGCTTGAAGTAATGCATCTATAACCTTATGATCTTGAACATTAAAAAGGCTTACTACCTCACCATTTAAATAAATATCTATAAAGTTTTCTCCTAAACTTTTTATTGCCATAAGACCTATTCCAAGCACTGTAACCCCTATACTACCAAGCGAATTATCTAGACATATGCAATCTAAAACTACTTCTCTTCCCTTTATGGCAGTTCTTTCAAGAGGTATATTAAGTTTTTCGCTAAGTTTTTCTCTAATGTATGGTGTATGAGCTCCTCCACCCACAAAAAAAACAGCGCTTGGAGATTTATCTCCATTAAGCTCTAATATCTTATGAGCAATGGCATCAGTTATCTTATCTACAACTGGGAGTATAAGCTTTATTATTGACTCTGACTTAACCTTATTTTCTAAGCCTAGCACATCTTTATATGTTATGTCTTCATTAATCAAAATGGATTTTTTTATTATTTCAGCTTCATTAAAATCTACTAGGTAGTTTTGTGCTATAACTTCCGTTATTTCATCTCCTGCCATTTGAACCATTCCAAAAGCTGATATACTATCTTTATTACTTATAGCAATATCTGAAGTTCCAGCTCCTACATCTACCAAGGCTAAGTTTAACAATCTTAAGTTTTTAGGTATAGTAGCTTCTATAGCTGCAATAGGCTCTAAAGTAAGACTTATAACCTTTAAATTAAGTTTATCCATGACTGAATATAAGCTATCTATTACTGTTCTTGGTAAAAATGTAGCGATAACTTCAACCCCTATATTTTTTCCCTTATGGGATAAAAGATTTGATATAATATATCCATTTAGATAATAATTTACTACACTGTATCCCACACAATAAAGCTTACCATTTGAAGATTTATTTGTTTGTTCCTCCGCTTTAATGACTGCTGTAAGCTCAAGTTTTCTAAGCTCTTCTTTGTTTATTTCATTATCTTCATTTATATCTAAATCTACTTTTACCTTTGTGGTTCTTAAAAATCTTCCTGCTGCAGCTATTGCCACTTCTTTTAACTTCATACCTAACTTGTCCTCTAAGTTAAGTTTAACAGATTCAACTGCTTCAGATACCTTGTTTATATCATGAATTTGACCATCTATCATAGATCGCTCTTCATGTTCTACATAATGTTCTGCCATAACTTTAAACTTCTTATTTTCTACTATTCCAGCTGTTCCTATAACAGATCTAGTTCCTATATCTAAAGCAAATATTATATCTTTAGGATTTATCTTAACTTTATCCATTGATTACTTCACCTTTCTATTAAAGATTTCGCATACCTATAATCTTAATCTTTTACATATATTATACAACAAAGCCATGTAAAATCGTATTGCTTTTTTATATAACTAGTCACCTCTATATTCAGCATACTTAATTTAATTTTGTTATTAACTTATTCATATACAACACTTTAAAGTCAAATCTTCTTTTAACTCCATCTATAAACTCTATATCTAACTCATAACCATCTACAGAATTTATTACACCCTCTTTAAATGCCTTATGATAAATTTTATCTCCCTTTTTATAAGGTATAGATATCCGCTCTTCCTGTAACTTACATTCTTTTATAAATGGTGATATTTCTCTTTTTTTACCCCTCATATATTCAGTAGAATATATGAATAAATTATTTATAGCCCTTGTTATCGCAACATAGAATAATCTACGCTCTTCTTCTAAACTATTCTCTTTGCTATTTACATGTGGCATTATGTCATCATTGCAATTTATTATATACACATTTTTAAACTCCATTCCTTTTACCCCATGAATAGTACTCATTATAACAGCATCTTTATTTTTAATCTTTTTACTCTTTTCTATTTCTTCCTTTACGTTTTCTACATGAGCTAAAAATAAAATAATGCTATTGTATCCTTCCGAAGCATTTTTAAATTCCTCTAATATATCCTCTAAGTCTGATAGTTTAATTTTAAACTTTTCACTGTACTCTCTAAGATAATTTATATAGCCAAGATCTGTAATAATAAAATCTATAGAACTTCTTAAAGACAATTTATTAAGCCATAAAACATCTTTTCGAAGATCGTCTACTGCCCTTGCTTGGAAAGGCGCTAACCCATCAATATCTTTCAATATACAAAAACAATCGTCCTTAAACTTATAATTTCTAACTTTATCTAAATTTACTTTGCTTATATATCTAAAAGGTTTATTTATTATTCTACAAAAATCCTGTCTGTTGAAGGGATCTATAGAAAGTCTTAAATAAGCTATCATATCCTTACATATAAAATGTTCAAAAAAGTTATATTCTTTGTCTAGTAGTAGAAAAGGAATCTTATTTCTTATAAATGTATCTATAAGGGGCCTTGATTCAAGATTAGTTCTATATAAAATAGCATTGTCTTTATACATGCAACCTTCCATTTCCAAATATAAGCTTATCTTTTCTGATATATCGTTACTTTGAAAGGCTTCATCTAATACCTGCTTATTAAATATAGGTTTTCTATCTCTTCTATAAGCCTTTATAATCTTGTCATTTCTCATTTTATTAAATTCTATAAGGTTCTTTGCTGTTTCTACTATATTTTCTGTACTTCTATAATTGTAAGACAAATATACCTTCTTCCCACCTTTAAACCTATTAGAAAAATCAACCATACACTCCGGCTTAGATCCTCTAAAGGAGTATATACATTGATCTTCATCTCCAACTGCAAATATTGAATTATATGTATTTAAAAGTTTAAGTATATGTATTTGAGTATCATCACAATCTTGAAATTCATCTATTAACAGATATTTAAAAAGTTTTCTATATCCTTCTAAAATATTTTCATTTTTTTCAAAAAGCTGTGCTGTATTTATTTGAATATCATCAAAATCCCATAGCCCTTTTTCTTTTTTATAGCTTTCATAGCTTTCAAAACAACTTTTAAAAATTTTCTTATCCATACTGGGCTTGAAGTCCTCGATATTTATAAAGCTACTCTTTAAAATAGATATATCATTAAGTACCTCTCTTACTTTTTCTTCACCTATCTCATCTAAATACTGAACAAGTACGTTATTTATTATTCTATAGGTATCTCTTTGTTCTATAATCTTTATATTTCCATAGTGTCTATTGCATATTTTATAAAATAATCCATGGAAGGTTCCAAAAAAAGGCGCGTTTATATCCTATGTCATATTTAAATATCTTTCCTTCATATTTTGTGCAGCAGACCTTGTAAATGTTATAACTACAAAATTATTAGGACTTACATTTAGCTTTCTAACGATGTAGTTAACCCTGTTTACTATTACAGTAGTCTTACCACTTCCCGGTGCTGATATTATTAAAAGGTTTTTCTCTTTTGTTGTAACTGCTTTTTTCTGATATTCATCTAAAGAAAAACTCATCATTTCATTCCTTTCTTAAATCTTATATTAAATTAATGTTAATAATCATTATATCCACTTTTACTATCTATATTTATACTATCACATATCTTTATAAATATTATTTGTTAAAATAAAATATTAATATATATAAGATAAATTTGTTATATAATATATATAGGTTATAATTATATAAAAGCTTAATTTAAAAGGAGATTTGATATGGCTAATATAACAAAATTCGACGTTCACAATCATAGAAATCTTACTATGCTAGTAGATTTTTATGAGCTAACCATGGGCAACGCTTATTTAAATAGCAATGTAGCAAATAAAATTGCCTATTTTGACATGTTTTTTAGAAAAGTGCCCGATGGTGGTGGATACTGCATAATGGCTGGTGTAGACCAACTAATTCAGTATCTAAGTAGCCTTGAATTTACCAAGGAAGATATATCTTATTTAAAATCTAAAAATCTATTTTCTGATGATTTCTTAAAATACCTTGAAGATTTTAAATTTTGTTGTGATGTTTGGGCTGTACCTGAGGGAAATCCTGTTTTCCCAAATGAACCCTTAGTAACAGTAAAAGGACCTATCATTCAATCTCAATTTATTGAAACTATGATATTGCTTACTATTAATCATCAAACCCTTATAGCCACTAAATCAAATAGAATATGCCGCGCTGCTGGCGATAGACCTGTTATGGAATTTGGCTCTAGAAGGGCCCAAGGGTATGATGGTGCTATTTATGGTGCAAGAGCTTCTGTTATAGGTGGCTGTAATTCTACAGCGTGTACTATAGCTGATGAAATCTTTGATATACCAGCTGCTGGAACCATGGCTCATAGTTGGGTTCAGTTATTTGAAACTGAATATGATTCATTTAAAGCTTGGGCAAAAACCTATCCTGATAATTGTGTTCTTCTTGTAGATACTTATAATGTTATAAAGTCAGGTATACCTAATGCCATAAAGGTTTTTGACGAAATACTTAAACCAAAAGGCCTAAGACCTTCTGCTATTAGAATAGATAGTGGTGATATTACCTATCTTACAAAGCTATGCCGCAAAATGTTAGATGAGGCTGGTTATGAAGACTGTGGAATTATTATTTCTAATTCCTTAGACGAATATATAATCTCTGACGTTCTATCCCAGGGAGCTAAAATAGATAGCTTTGGTGTTGGCGAAAGGTTAATTACAGCTAAATCAGAACCTGTCTTTGGAGGTGTCTACAAACTATGCGCTATAGAAGAAGATGATGGAAGTATAACTCCCAAAATTAAGATAAGTGAAAACGAAGAAAAGATAACTAATCCAGGTTTTAAAAAGATCTATAGAATATTTGATAAGAAAACTCATACAGCTATAGTAGATTTAATAACTTTAAATGATGAGGTTATAGACGAAACTAAGCCTCTTGAAATATTTAATCCCATTTATACATGGAAGAAGAAAAAAATTAAAAATTATTATGTAAAAGACCTTATGGTTAAAATATTTGATAAAGGTGAAGCTGTATACCAAAGCCCAACAGTACTTGAAATAAAAGAATATGCAAAAAAAGAAACTTCAAAACTTTGGCCTGAAGTATTAAGATTTGAAAATCCTCATACTTATTATGTAGACTTATCAACAAAGCTTTGGGGAGTAAAACAAAATTTATTACATAAATATTCTGAATCCTATAAAGACAACGAATAAATAGGGTAATAGTAAAAAGGCTTTCAGTAATTTAATTATTGAAAGCCTTTCTTAACTTAAATTTCATGTAATGTTATAAGACCATTTCTTCTTCTGATTCCTCTGTACTTAATCCCATTAATTTATCTAGTAATATACTACTATTAAAATCATAAAGCTTAAACGGACATTGACTATCTTTATTACAAGAAAAAAAGACGCAATCTTTAAAACATTCCTCTACTTCTTTATCATTAGACCAAAATGGACAATAACTCATATCTTCTTCCCCCTTTAAGATCATCGCTAATTAAAATCATTATATTCTAATTTTTCCAAAAATTAAAGGCTTAAATGTAAATATTATGTTACATATACATAAACTAAATATTTCTTAACTAATATTTAATTTTATATTTACTATTTTAAAGATTATGATATAATTTATAAGGTTACTATAGTGTTTTCTCCTTGTACCCACTACTAAAAAAAGGAGGTCTTTTTATGAATAATAAACTCATAATAATATTATTTTCTTTTTTAACCTTACTTATGCTATTTATAGTATTTAAGTATTATTTAAAAGAAATCTCTCTAAACAAGATGATAAAAATGGCTGTGGTAGCAGCTATATATGCAATAATAACCATGGGACTTGCTCCTATAAGTTACGGTCCTTTTCAATTTAGGATTTCAGAAGTTATGGTATTACTTGCATTTATAGATCCACTTTACGTACCGGGATTAGTTTTAGGTTGCGTCATTTCAAATATTACTAGCCCACTTGGTATAGTAGACGTGTTTTTTGGAAGCTTTGCCACCACTATAAGCTTATTTATGATAACAAAATCAAAAAATGTTATTATATCTTCTTTATGGCCAGCAATTTTTAATGGCATTATTTTAGGCTTAGAATTTGCCTTATTAACAAATGCTCCTTTTATAGCAACTGCTTTATATATAGCTTTAGGAGAATTTGTAGTAGTTACAATCCTTGGTTGTACTATACTAAAAGTAATACTAAGCAAAAAATATATTGTTGATCAATTGAAACTATAGTAACTTATATAAAAATGACCTTAGCTAAAGGTACAATAGCTAAGGTTGTTTTTATATTTTTATAGAATATCTAATAATTTAATTTGTATAAATTTATAATGTTTAATAATAAAAACATTAGCCATAGTACTAAGGTCTAACTTTAACACTATGGCTAATTTAATATCTACTCTTTTTAATTTACTCTCCGCATCCTCCAGAACAACCTGAGCATCCACCACTTATACCTAAATCTTTAATAGGTTCTAGTTGTAATCCAACGCCATTTTCTTCTGAAGAACTTATTATGAATCCTTCAAAGTCTTCTATAAGGGACTTGTTCATTAAAAAGGTTATATCTTTTACCTTTTCAACTACATCATCTTCTTTTTCAGTATCTACAACTATATTGAAAGCAGGTCCGTGACAACTCATGCCTGCCACGTTTATTCTTATAACATAATCTGAAATATTATTGTCATCTAAAAGCTTTTTAAACTCTTCATAAGCTGAATCACTAACTTTTAATGTACTCATAAGTATACCTCTTTTCATAAAATATAATTACAATAAGAATGATTATCACTCCATTTATGATCTCATTTTATACCATAAGTATAATTAATACAATAGTTAATTTATCAATTCTTACTTTTCATATTTCTTTCCAGCATTCTTTACTACTGTAATATTAATGATTTCATTTTGAAAAGCCTTTAACAAAGCTTTTTCTAAAACCTTTTCTTGATCAAAGTTGGCTATATCCTTACAAACAGCAAATACCTTATTAAGTTCTCCATATACATTTTTATACGTAAGTGTTACATTAGGTTTATCATATTGAACATCCACTATCTTAAGTCCCCAAGATATTTGAGCAAAGTCTTCATTAATTTGTAATTTTGTCATCTCTCTTAACTCTTCTTCTTCTGAGTTTGGTCTTTCAATTATTATTAATTCATCCCCTACTTTATATTTACTCATAATCTACCTCCTTTAATTCAAGTTTCTAATTTAATTTTATCATAACTTCTTTAAACATACTATTATATAAAAACTTTATATAATAATTTATAAATATATCTTAACCTAAACAAAACTTTAAATCCTTACACTTAATTATAATAGTAATCTTATCATACTATGTAAACTAACATAATTTTTATGTTATAATCACTTTATCTAATATCGTTATCATTGAAAATTTTATAAGTATAAAGGAGACATTTATATATGTTTGGATATGTGACTCCATGCAAGATGGAGCTTAAAATAAAAGATTTTGAAAGATTTAAAGCTTATTATTGTGGTGTATGTAAATCTATAAAAAATAATTATGGTAATATACCACGTAT
>CAYYWN010000035.1:0-13235 GCA_964474485.1 uncultured Clostridium sp.
ATTATTAAAGTTTAGATTTATGTTACTACTATCAGGGATATAAATAACTAAATTCATGGTTTTTATTTGGTTATCTTCTAACCTTACATATAAGGTGCCATCTTTATTCTCTATTTTGATTTCATAGGTATCATCAAGATAATTATCATCCACATTAATATCTCCAACTATTCTAATACTGTCATTCATGGACCTTTTTAAAATTATTTTTGCATTTGATCCATCTATCTTTATATTTTTATTTAAACTATTTAGTTCTTGATCTACATTAACTTTTCTTCCACCACCATATTTATCTATGTTAAATTCTTTGATTTCAGCTTTATCAAAGCTTTTAAATTCATCGATAACGTTAATTTTAAATCCATAAACTCCTTCAATAATCACAAAAATTAATATAACAATTATTACACCAGAATTAAATGGACGATTTCCCTTATCATATCTTTGTGTTCTATTAATTAAAAGATACTCTATTCCAAGTATAATAAATATTCCTGGCCAAAACTTAAATATGGTAATTGACATAGCAAGATCTATTTGTTTAACAATTAATACGGCACCTAAAAACATCAATGATAACGCTAATGTAAATGTACCTACTTTTTTCATTCCTTTCACTCCTATCCATTTAAATATTTATTATATTCTATTATAAATATATCATACTTTGATCTATTTGTATTTCAAAATCTAGATAAACTAATAGCATTAAATATAAGTAAATTAAAAAATAGCTTGTATAAAATAAACATTATACAAGCCATTAGATTAATTTAATAATTTATATTTTAGATTTGCTATATATCATTTACGTAACTTCCAATACTCCTTCTTGGCTTTTCAACATAACCTTTCTTTTCTAACTCTTCATTTGCTTCTACTTGCCTTTCATCCATTATGGAAAGTCCAGTTTTTAAATAGTAAGCACCAGTAATTGCTGAAATTATGTCTGCTGCTGGATAAGAAATCCATGTTCCTTTAACTCCAAATAGCCTTATGAATATAAACAGTATTGGAATGAAGATAAGTAACTGTCTATATATTGACAGCATTAATGACAGCCTTGCCTCCTCAATAGCTTGATAATAATATATAGCTACAAAGTATATACCTACACAAGGAAATATTGATATTACAATCCTAAAGTCCTTTATAGCTTGGGATAATATATCTGTTTCCTTTATAAAGCTTCCTAAAACTGGTCTTGAAAATACCATCATGCTTATCCACACCACTATAGAGGTTACAGTAACTGCTACAGTTGACTTTTTCACTACTTCTTTAACCCTTTTATAGTTCTCCGCTCCATAGTTATATGCAACAATAGGCTGCATTGCCGATGTGATTCCAAGCATTGCGATATACATAAACATAGATACCCTTGAGACCACACCAACTATAATTATGGCTGTATCCCCATGAGCACTAAGTACATTATTTAATATAACCGCTACAACAGCATCTGATATTTCTATTATAAAGGTAGAAAATCCTACAGCTATTATAGATTTTGTAATATCACCTTTCAAATTTAGACTTAAAGAAATATTGAAATTCTTTTTTATCTTTAAAAAGTGATAGTATGCATACGTCGCTGATAAAATTTGTGACACCACCGTTGCAATTGCCGCACCTTTAACACCTAGTGGTATTGCAATAACAAATATATAATCTATAATTATATTACATACTGCTCCTATAGAAATAGCTATTAAGTTGGCCCTTGAATTACCTAAAGCTATTAATATATACCCTATTATTACAGTGAAGCATTGAAATATTCCACCTATTATTACAATACTAATATAGTCATTTGCATAAGGATATATAGTGTCCGTAGCTCCTAAAAATTTAATTATATTGCTTTTAAAAATAAATATAAGTGCTATTATAATGGACATACTTATTAACATTAAAGTTAAAGCATTTGCTATAATATGTTTTAGTTTAGATTGGTCCTTTTCTCCAAGTGCTCTAGCAACCGCCGTTGATGCACCTACAGCTATTAAAAGCCCAATAGATATCATTAGTCTTTGCACTGGAAAAGCTATAGTAAGTCCGCCTATTGCTGTGGCTCCTATAGCCCTTCCTACAAACATGGTATCTACCATATTATAAAGTTCTCCTACTAATAATGATATTATTGCTGGTATGGCAATCTTTAATAATACCTTTGTAATATTGCCCTTGGCGAATTCTTCACCATTTTTGGCAATAGACTTACTGCTTAATGCCATACTAATCACATCCCCTTTTAATTGATTGTTATAAATATTTACTTACAATAGAGACTTAATGCTACATAAAAATTTAATGTCTTAAATTAATAATTTTTATAAGGTCTTATGTATTTAAAATACAATATTAAAATTTATATTTTAATATATACTAATATTAAATTTATATTAAGATATAAATTCACCTTAAATCTCTATACTATAATTGTATTAGAAAAGAGCACTTAAGTACACTCACTTAAATGCTCAGAATAAAGTACTATTTTGCTTTGTTTAGAAAGGACACTTATATGCGAATCAACAAAAACACACCTTAATAATCGTATTTTTGTACTCTTTTCAGTTCAAAAAGTGTAGCTCCATAACCTTTTACCTTACTTACTATGTTAAATACGGAACTCTTTTTTGCAAAATTGAAAGATATATTAGGAAAAGATGCCTTTTTAAAAAGTTCTAACTCTTCATCATTAATTCTATTAGGCCTTCCAAAACTTATCCAATAATTGTATACAGATCCTATAGATTCATTTATCTCATATTTAGTTATAGTGTAATCATCCATTAGATTTATTATATTTATAGAAAAATTTCTTTCAGCTATATTTTTACTTCCTCTTCTTTTTAAAATATCATGAAAAGATATTATTTTATCTATATCTTCATTATAAGTATAAATTAATATTTGAATATCATCTCCAGATCTAGTTACAATATATCCTTCACCTTTTTCAATTAAACTATCTCCAAGTTTAGATAATAAATAATAGGCATAATATGAAGGTTTTCTTATTCCATTTTGGGTTATTATACCGTTATCCCCCATAAATATTTCATTATTTAAATCTTTATTAAAATCTGTTTGATCAAAGGCCTTAAAATAAAATCTATTACCATTTAAAGAGTTTTCAATTATATGCGGTATCATATAAGAAGTATCATATATAGCATCCCTATTTGTAACATCCATTTTTACATTTATTAATTCAAAGTGGCACTCTAAAAGCTCTTTTAATTCTCTAATATCTTCTAATTGATCCATACCCTCTAAATCTTCTAAATTAGAAAGTTGAATCCTCCACTTACCAACCTCATAATCTCCATAAAGTTCTCTAAAAAACTTTATAAAACTTTTAAGAGCATTAACTCCTTCTGAGGAAAACATAGATTTTTCTAATACTATAAATGGCCTTAAATTAATAGACAGTAAAAATGCTATAACCCTTCTTACTTCTTGCCAATTATAAAAATCACTGTACCCTATAGCAACTCCCATTTCTTCTGAAAAAACTTTATCTATTAATGCATATTTAAACTCCATGTCATTTTGTATTGCCGTAATAAACGTTCTTTGTTTTTCCTTTAATAAGTCCCTTGAATCACCTAAGTTTATGAAATCATTGAACTCATCCTCAAAATCCTTACCTTCTGAAGATGCGTCTACATTTAGCTTAAATATTCTATCCTCATAATTAAATCTATCATAATCTTCAAGATATAATAATATATATGGTAAAGATTCATTTAGATCTAAAACCTCAATTCTTTTCATCTTCTCTAGAGTTTTCTCATCCGCCTTATACTTTTTTCTATACTGAAAAGGCGTACATTCATAATGCTTTTTAAAATGCTTATTAAAATATCTTATATGGGAAAATCCAAGTTCATCTGATATTTCAGATATAGTCTTATCAGAATCTAAAAGTAATTTCACAGACTCCTCAACTCTAGTTAAATTTAAAAAGTCCTTAAATCCATATCCTACAGTGTTTTTTATTTCATGTGAAAGATAGTATGAACTCAAATATTCTTTCTTTGCTATATCCTGTAAGCTTATCTTATCTTTATAGTTATTGTATATATATCTAACAATTCTATCGTATCTTTCAAATTGTTCACCATTTTCCTTTAAATCTTCCTTTTCATATATTAATTGATGAAAATTATTTATTAGATGATATAAAAGTTCTACTAAAGTATCATCGATATAATCCTCATACTTATCCCCTTTTTGAATAACCTCACACAAAATTATAGATAAATATCTTCTAAGAATATGATATTTCTCCTCTTCTTGTGCCCCCTCTTCTGAAGAGTTCGTATAAAAAAATACGCTTCTTATATCATTAAAATATTTTTCAAAAAAGTTAGGATCTATTTGAAACATTAAAACCTTGTTAGAGCTTCCCATACTTTCATAACTATGAGCTTCATCACAATTAATTATTTCAAGTTCCCCAGCTTCTAATTCATATATTTCTGTTTCGATTGTTATCCTCAATTGTCCTTCAAGTACATATAAAATTTCTACACAATCATGCCAATGTATTGGATAACCTTCTATATTAAGTAAAGAAACATTTATAGGTGTTTCTTTTAAATAACTTATATATTCTTTTCTCATTTTTCCTCCTATAAACCATATCTTATATATTAATTTTATGTATATCTTATTATACTATAAAAGCTTAGTTCATATGAAAGTATTAAAATACAATGGTATATAAATATAATTGTAATATTTTTATATCGTTATATTTACATTATTTTACTTATTAAATGTATTTTTCTCAAAATATTTCCTGGGAAAATACTTTTCAAATCGCAAAGTGCAAGAAGATGATACGTCCTTTAATTAATATTAATCGCCTTAATAAATCTGTATATATTAACGATTTTATTAAAACTTTTAGACTTTATTTTAAAATATAAAAACTCACTCCAGCTAGGAGTGAGCTTAAAAAAGTCATTATTTTTATTATATTAACTTTTTATATTAACAGCTTTATGTTAAAAGCTTTCAAAACTATGATAATTTTTATTCTACCTCATATCTTTTTATATACCAGTTTTTTATTATCTGTGTTAAGAAAATATAACAGGCTATTATAATTGACAATATTAAATAATATACTAGTGGTAGTTTAGTGAATCCAAAAGCAGATGCTAAAGGTGAATTAACTAATATTATTCCAATTGCTACTATTATTAGTGAAGTTATAGTAAGTGGCTTACTAGCTCTACTTTGTATAAATGGAATCTTATTTGTTCTTATAACATGAATTATTAAGGTTTGAGTTATAAGTGATTCTAAAAACCATCCTGTTTGAAATAAAGCTGGTTTATCAAAAGCCTGAAATCCATATAACATTATAAAATAAGTAGCATAATCAAATATAGAACTTATAGGACCTATATGGAATATATATCTTTTTATTTCTTCTATATCCCACTTTCTTGGTACTCTTATCCACTCTTCGTCCACTCTATCTGTTGGTATAGTAGTTTGAGAAACATCATATAATAAGTTATTTGTCAAAACTTGAATTGGAAGCATTGGCAAGAATGGTACAAATATACTTGCGCCTATAACACTAAACATATTTCCAAAGTTAGAGCTTGATGTCATCTTTATATATTTAACTATATTACCAAATATCCTTCTTCCCTCAAGCATAGCCTCTTCTAGTACTAATAAGTTATTTTCTAAAAGTATCATATCCGAAGATTCCTTTGCTATGTCTACAGCAGTATTTACAGAAATACCCACATCCGCTACCTTAAGAGCTGGTGCATCATTTATTCCATCTCCCATAAACCCAACTACGTGACCTTTCTTTTGAAGAGCCCTTATGATTCTTTCTTTATGCATTGGTGAAAGCTTTGCAAATATTGTTGTACTTTCTGCCTTAACTTGAAGTTCTTCATCGGATAGCTTATCCAAATCACTACCAAGTAGCAATGAATCTATTGGAAGATTTACTTCTTTACATATCTTTCGAGTTATAATTTCATTATCTCCTGTTAACACTTTTACATCTACATTATATTGATGGAATTTAGCTATGGCGTCTTTTGAAGTTTCCTTTGGTGGATCTAAAAATGCCATAAAGCCAAGAAGTGTTAAATTCTTCTCATCTTCTACAGAATACTCTTTTTTATCTGTATTTCTAACTTTATAAGCAATTGCTATAACTCTAAACCCATCTTCATTTAAAGTTTTAACTATAGACTTTGTTTCCTCTATCATTTCTCCTTTAAATGTTTCAGTTCCATCTTTTGTTTCATAATTATTACATAGGCTTAAAACTTCTTCCACAGCCCCTTTGCATATTAAAACATCTTCCATCCTTTTATTTCTTACAACTACAGACATTCTTTTTCTCATAAAATCAAAAGGTATCTCATCTATCTTTTCATACTTTCCATCAATATTAAAATCTTCTCCATCTAATTTATGTTCTAATATGGATTCATCCATCATATTTTTTAATCCTGTTTGATAAAAACTATTTATATATCCATATTTCAAAACTCTACTACTATCTTCCCCATATATATTTAAATACCTTTCTAATATTACTTTTCCACAAGTTATAGTTCCTGTTTTATCTGTACATAAAATATCCATAGCTCCAAAATTTTGCAAGGCATTTAATCTTCTTACTATTACCTTTTTCTTGGACATTGCTATAGCACCTTTAGATAAATTAACTGTAACTATCATTGGAAGCATCTCTGGTGTTAATCCAACCGCCACTGCTATTGCAAACAAAAAAGAATCAAACCAATTACCTTTTACAAATCCATTTATTAAAAAAACTAAAGGAGCAATAATAAATATAAGTTTTATCATAAGCCAAACAAACTTATTTATTCCCTTATCGAAATCTGTAATTTCTTGTTGTCCTCCAAGCTTACTTGTAAGTTTACCAAAATAAGTTTTATTACCTGTATTTAATGCTATGGCTATTGCTGTACCACTTTCTACATTAGTACCCATAAAGCATAAATTAGTATTTTCAAAATCATTATCATATTCTTTATCACTTACAATCTTTTCAACTGGCAAGGATTCGCCTGTAAGTGCAGATTGATTTACGAATAAATCTTTAGATGTTATTATTTGTACATCTGCTGGTATCATGTCCCCTGAAGAAAGGTGTATTATATCTCCAGGTACTATTACCTTAAGCGGAATCTCATTTGCTTTTCCATCCCTTATAACTGTTGCTGTGGTTCTTACCATAGACTTTAATTGTTCTGCTGAATTGTCTGCTTTAACTTCTTGAACAAATTTTAAAACTACACCTAAACTTACCATTACTCCCATTACTATAGCGGCCTTATTATCTCCGCTTAAATAAGAAATTAAAGCTAATGCCATAAGTAATATTACAAGTGGATTTTTTATATTCTCATATATTCTTTTTATTATAGTAGGTTTCTTTTCACTTTCTAATTCATTAAACCCATACTCATCTAATCTATCTTCTACTTCTTCTTCCGTTAGTCCCTCTAAGGAGCTATTAAGTTTTTTTAATAATATATCTGTGTTTTGACTTTCAAAATTATTTAACATATTTTTTAATACCATAGTAATTCCGTTGTTAAAGAATCTATAACGCCTATAAAATTTATAAAGTTATAGTCTTTGTAAGACTTTTAAATATATAAAGTCTATAATTTTTATAGGTAATTATAGATATCCTACAACAGTTCACCTCCTTTTATTAGGCATCACTATCCTCTCCTAGATGAATATCCGGAAGGGGGTCTATACCATCTGATTGATTTGTACTTTTTTCATTTCCATTATTAATAATACTGTCTTCCAAGAATACTCACCCCCTCAAAATAAAAAATCCCTCCACCCAGCGGATGAAGAGATTAAATTGCTCATGAAAAATAAAGATTCCTTCATTCGTTGAGCTTTAGCACTATATAACTTTGGCTTTGTTTTAAAACTTACCAGCTACATTAGGTAAAGCCTTAATCGACAGTACCTGCTGACCCGTTGGCGTCTCTCGACATTTCTGGGCAGTAGCTTATATTTATATAGTAACCTCACCTAACGCTTCTATGTTCAATTTTGTTTTCTATAATTAATTTTTACATTTTTATAATAAAACTACGAAATTTAAAAGTCAATAATTAATCTAAATAAATATTATATTTATAACCATTATAAGCTATCCCTTATATTAATATATTAACATCTTTTCTTTCTGTGATTACTTTTCTGATTCTCTTTTAGCCTTGTTTACTTCTATTATTTTTTTTACTATGTAGTCATAACCATTAGGTGAATGTGGTATTAAACAGTTTGAACAATCCTTTATACCATTCATATCATTCTTATTTCCACCGCAGTCTTCTAAAAAATAAAGTGGACAATAGCAAAATAAGCAGTTAAAGTCTTCTTCATTTTTAACTTTGTGACATGGAAAGTACTGACACCCATTATTTCTAAAAAACCTGTGATTATTATCCATACAAACTCCCCCTATTTTAAACTACACCTTAAAATTAACTTATATATAAATAAGTTATCTATATAGTTTCTAATGAATAGCTTTATTTTAGATTCTTTGTTAAGAATTTTATATAGCTATTATATATTAATATCATTAATATAACCTAAATATACATATTGAAAATTTAATTGTCAACCTTTTAGATTATACTTTAACTGCCTGTTAGTATTAATCACCACCAGCATAAATAACGGATATTTTCCCTATATCTCTATAAAATACTTATTAATTTTATTTCCCTATACTTATTCCTTTTGCCTTGCCTTTTAAATTTGTCTTTTTACTACCTCTAAACTTCCCTCAGAAGTATATCCTGCATATATAATACGATTTACATCATTAATATTCCTATTCTTAAGTTCATTACTAAGCCATGCTTCATCCTTATTTATGATGCTTAAATTATGGTTTAATATAGCACCATCTAATATAACCTCTATAGTCATTCCCTTATATGGTACTTGTATATTTAAATCCTTAAGGGTTACCTCTCTACTTTGTGAATTTTTAAGTACACTAAGCTTACCATGTGCTTCAAGCAAAGCGAACTCCACTTCACTTAATTCAAATATACCCTTTTCTCTTAGTTGCATCAATAAATCACCAATATTGTATCTAACTTTCTTCATATTTTTTTCATTTACAACTCCATTTTGTATTATTATAACAGGATCACTCTCTATAAGCTTTCTTGTCCTTATACTTTTTAAATTAATATTACCTATAATTATAGGTAATATGCTCCAAACTAATAAAGCAATTATAGTGTCATACATGCTTATATCTCTATCTATAATTCCTGATCCTGCTATAGATCCTATGGTAATTCCAACTATATAGTCAAAAAATGTTATCTGAGAAAGCTGTTTTCTACCCATAAGCCTTGCAAGTATAAGTAATATCAAAAAAGTTGCTACAGATTTTATAAAAACATATAAATAATTCATTTTTACTCACCTTTTCATAAACTTTATCTTTTCATTATTTAGTCTTTGTATCTTCTATGTTTTTATTCCTATAATACTATTAAAATCCTTCTAATCACCTTAATGGTTAATAATTGTATATTCCTTAAACATTATATAAATATATTTATACCCTTAAAATTGACGCCTCTTGTAATTGAAAAAATATTTTCCATAATCTTAAAACTTTTTATAACAAATATTTATTACATACCTACAAATTAAGTATGATTTGTTATAATCTAAAGAGATGAACTTAAATAAAAGGAGGACATTTTATATGGAACTAAAAAAAATCAATGGAAATAGCTATTATGTACCCTCTGGTACTAATATTGGAGTATATACATTTAAAAATAAAAACTGCATACTTATAGATACTGGTATAAATAATACCTCTGCCAGGAAAGTAGAAGAAGCTTTATTAGAAAACAACTTGCATCCTAAATATATAATAAATACCCATAGCCACCTAGATCATTGTGGTGGAAATAATTACTTTTTAAATAATTATCCAGGATGCATAACCTACGCTTCTTTAAAAGAAAAGATATTTATGGAGAATCCTGAGATTATGCCCTATGCATTATTCTCATCTTACTCTGCTAAAGAACTAAAAAAATCTAATGCACCTATAAATGTTGATGAAGTATTAGATTATGGTATAAATAAAATTAATGATGAAAAAATAGAAATAATTTCGCTAAAAGGGCACTCTATGGAACATATAGGAATAATAACTCCTGATAAAGTATGTTATCTTGGAGATTCCATATTCAGCGAAGAAATTATAAAAAGACACCCATTTCCCTATCTATATAATATAGAAGAATCATTAAACACTTTAGAATATATAAAGACTTTAGATGCGGATTACTTTATGGTAAGCCATGCAAAACTTATCTATTCTAAAGATGAAATAATGATTCTTGCAGATATAAACATCAAAAACATACATAAATATATAAATCAATGTTTAGAACTCTTAGATCAACCTTTAACAAGGGAAGAGCTTTTAGAAAGCATTGCCCTATTAAATGATATAAACTTAGGTTTTAATGAATATTATATAAACTTAGGTGCTACCTCAGCTTTTATATCTTATCTGTTTAATAAATTATTAATCGGTTTTTCTACAGAAGATGGTAAGCTATATTATTATAAAAGATAATTAATTTTTAATTTAAACTATAAGAAGATTTTTGATAAAACAAACCTTCTATCTGATGAATCTAAAAAGATAATAAGAGGCAATTAGTATATAAATTTATATACTAATTGGGAGGGTCATATCTACGTACGCTCTCATAATTTTAATAAGATGGCTAAAATAATAAAAAATTATATTAAAACTTTAAATAAATATAGGTTATTTTTAAAACATGTAGTATAGGGGACAGTTCATAAGTATCTTTGTTTATTAATGGAATCTTACTAAATTGTAAGATTCCATTAATCTTAATGTAAGATTAATGTTGTATATTATTGTTAAAGTATAAATGTGGAGGAAGATTTTATGGAAATACTAAGAACTGTAGACTTATGTAAAAGTTATGGAAAGGATGATACTAAGGTAGATGCTCTTAAAAATATAAATTTAAGCATAAAACAAGGAGAATTTATTGCAATAACCGGAGCTTCTGGTTCTGGTAAGAGCACATTATTACACTTATTAGGTGGCGTAGATAAACCCTCCTCTGGGAAAGTTATAGTAGATAATATTGATATTTACTCCTTAAAGGAAAAAGAACTTTCTATTTTTAGAAGAAGAAAGGTTGGCTTTATATTTCAATTTTATAATTTGATTCCTGTATTAACTGCTGAGGAAAATATACTAATGCCTCTTCTACTAGATAATAAAAAAGAGGATAAGGATTATATAAATGAATTGTTGACTATATTAGACATAACAAATAGAAGAACGCATCTTCCATCAGAGCTTTCTGGTGGTCAACAACAAAGGGTTTCTATTGGACGTGCGTTAGCCTATAAGCCATCTATAGTTCTTGCAGATGAACCTACTGGAAACTTGGATAGCAAAAATAGTAAGGAAATAGTTGAACTGTTAAAATTCTCAGTAAAAAAATATAATCAAACATTAATTTTAATAACTCACGATATAAATATAGCTAAGCAAGCAGATAGAATAATAAATATAGAAGATGGTAAGGTAACCAAAGATGAGGTGGTAAGATGATGAAGTCATACAAGTCCATTACCACTAGATATATGAAGGTACAAAAAAAGAGAACTCTACTTACTATGCTTGGAATAGTAATGTCCATTGCATTAATTTCAGGTATAGGTACTATTGTATACAGCTACATGGATGCCCGTATACATGAGGCTAAAGTTGAAAAAGGAAATTATGAAACACAATTTAAAAATATCTCTAATAAAGAAGTAAATGTATTAAAAAACCACACAGAAATTAAAGATTTATCTTTAGTTCAAAACATTGGATTTGCAAAAATATATGATACTCCCGAAGATGAAAAGAAAGATTCTAAACCTAATTTCAAATATATATATTTAAAAGCTTATGATGAAAAGTCTTTAAATGAAACCTTCACCATTAATATAATAGAAGGAAGGTTACCCAATAATTCAAATGAAATAATTCTAGAACAAGGTGCTTTAAAGTACTTATCTAAGGACTTAAATCTTGGAGATAAAGTAGTTCTACCTTTTGGAGACAGAAAAATTTCTGATGCTAATCATAATAATATCCCTTCTTCAAAAGGTAGTTTTTCAACCACAGAACTTTTTGAAGAAAAATATAAAAAAGAATATACTTTAGTAGGAATAATAAAATCTACGAGCTTTTCTACAAATCATTTTATGTATGATGCTATAACATCATTAGACAATTTAAATGATAGTGAAAATAACTATTCAGCCTATATGAATATAAAAAGCAATAAAAATAAACGAGATGTAGGAAATAAAATTGCCTCTAGCCTGGGTATAAATTTAAACAAAGATAAAGAAGGTGACTCTGATGACTCCTCACCTTCTATAAATTTTAATAACCAGCTTTTAAATTTATATGGTGAAAGTCAGAATGTACTTAAAAATGATGCTTTATCTAACATATCCGCTTTCGTTATTATCTTAATAGTAGTGTGTACTGTAGCCTTAATATATAATGCTTTTAATATCTCTGTCCTAGAGAGAATATCTCAATTTGGTATCCTAAGATCTATAGGTTCTACACCTAGGCAAATAAGAAATATAATCTTTAAAGAAGCCTTTTTAATAAGTATAGTTTCAATTCCCTTGGGATTCTTGTCAGGTATACTAGCTATAAAAATAGTTATAGCTGCACTTGGTGGTAATCTTTTATATATGGAATCATTTAACATATCTATTAAATGGCAGGTGTTTTTGTTAAGCACAGTATTAGGCTTTATAACCGTATTTCTTTCAGCCTTATTCCCTTCTTTAATGGCAGGTAGAATAAGTCCCTTAGATGCTGTAAGAAATAGCAATGACATAAAAAAAGGAAAACTTAAAAACAAAAAAAATAATAAACTTGTAAGTCTTATATTTAAAGTAGAGGGGTCATTAGCTTATAAAAATATAATGAGAAATAAAAAAAGATTCATAATAACTGTATTTTCTCTTATTATAAGTATAGTAATGTTTATTACCTTTAATAGTTTAACATCTTTAGCCAAGTCCTCAAATTTAAGAGACTCCTCCCCTTATTATAA
>CAYYWN010000036.1:0-12951 GCA_964474485.1 uncultured Clostridium sp.
ATAAGTACTCTTAGTAAGTATAACCTTCTCTTTTCACCACCAGAAAGTTTAGATATAGGTGTCCATTGCATGTCTTTAGTAAATAAAAAGTTCTCTAACATTTGTGATGCTGTAATCTTTCCTCCATCCGCTAAAGGTAAGTATTCAGCAACTTCTTTCATGTATTCTATAACTCTCATATCTTCTTCCATATACTTATTTTCTTGAGAAAAAAATCCTATTTTTACCGTTTCTCCTATATCTAAGATCCCACTGTCATACTCGATTTCTCCAGATATAATTTTCATTAACGTAGATTTACCTATACCGTTATCTCCCACTATACCTATTCTATCTTCCCTTAGTAAGATATAACTAAAGTCTTTTACATAATTGATTCCTTTATAAGACTTATTTAAGTTCTCCATCTCTATTATTTTTTTGCCAAGTCTGCTACTTAAAACGGAAATGTCCATTTTATTTTCTTTTATATCTATACTCTGTTCTCCTAACTTTTCAAACCTATCTATTCTAGCCTTTTGCTTAGTACTTCTAGCCTTTGCTCCTCTTTTTATCCAAGAAAGTTCCTTCTCATATAGCTTTTCTCTTTTATTCTCACTAGAAATCTCCATGTTTTGTCTCTCTATCTTTTTTTCAAGAAATACACTATAATTACCTGAATAACTATATAACTTTCCTTTATCTATTTCTAAAATTCTATTAGTAACTCTATCTAAAAAGTATCTATCATGAGTTATCATTATAAGTGAGCCTTTTCTAGTGTTTAAATATTGCTCAAGCCACTCTATAGTCTTATTATCCATATGATTTGTAGGCTCATCTAAAATCAAAAGCTCACATGGTGTTATAAGTGCTGAAGCTAATGCAATCCTCTTTTTCTGTCCCCCAGACAAAGTCCCAACTTTAACATCGAAGTCTTCTATTCCTAGTTTTGTAAGAATAGTTTTAGCCTCACTTTCTAAATCCCAGGCATTTAGAGAATCTATATTAGCTTGTAATTCTATTAATTTACTATTTAATTTACAAGTCTCATCCTCATCTTTTGACTTTTCTATAAGCTTTAAGGTGTTTTCATAGTCTCTTAAAAGTTTCATCTCCGAAGATTCGCCTTTAAATACTTGCTCTATAACCCTTGCTTCACTATAAAACTCTGGCGATTGATGAAGATACTCTATTCTAACCTTATTCCCTTTTATTATATTACCTTCATCAGGAACTTCAATACCCGATATTATCTTTAAAAGAGTGGATTTACCTGATCCATTAACTCCAATAAGCCCTATTTTTTCACCTTGATTTATTCCTAAAGATATATTATCTAAAAGACTTTTGTCACTATAACTTTTACTTATGTTTTCTAAAGATATAAGATTCATATAAATCTCCTCTCAACTATTAACTACATGTTTAATATACACATTATATGATAGCATAATATTTTTTTATTTCCTAACAATTTAGCTACTTAATGCATTTAATACAATAAGGAGAGGTGAGTTACAATGTACAATCTAAATTGTCTTAGTCCTGATGATCTTATTGTACTTTCTGCGGCCATATCAATTGAACTTTCTAAAGGTAAGACTGCTGATGAATTAAATGTACTAGGTAACTTTTTAGTTGCTATAGGGAGCTTATTATTAACTTCTGCTGCTCAAAAGCAAAGCCTAAATTCAAAAGATAAGTGACTGTAAATAATAAAAGAATGTCCCACTCACTAGGACATTCTTTTATGTATTCACTATTATTCTCTATATCTTCATAATTATTAACCTAAAGATTTCATCTCATACTAAAAGGTAATAATTTTCTTACAAACTAGAGCTTAAACTTACTTAATTAAACCATCTTTATATTCTGGAACTATTTTTATAATATCTTTTTTCATACAATACTCTAAATCTTTATTTAGTTCTAAGCTTTTTAAAACATTATAATGTCTTGCATCTTTAATAAAGCTATATATATCCTTATTATTTTTATAAACGTAGTCAGCTGTTTTCGCTATATCTGATACCTCAGCACTACTTTCTTTTAATATATAATTTATCATGTACCCTGCACAAATAAAGTCATCCATGGAAAATTGACCTTGAGTACCTGAATTTACAAAAACTACATCTCTATCTTCTTCTATAATCTTTCTCGCTACATACTTTGCATTAATCATAGCCCCTATGTATATAGACTTAGCAGAGCTACAACCTTTAATAGCTCTAGTTCCATTTGATGTAGTAAGTATTACAGTTTTCCCTTCTACCACTTCTTTATTATAATCTAGAGGGGAATTTGAAAAATCAAACCCTTCTATTTTAAGAGCTTCTCTTTCTCCTCCTAAAATATAAGCTTTTCTATTATGTTTTGATAATTCAAAAGCTTCTTCAACAGTTAAAACAGGAATAACCTCACTACACCCATTATTTAAGGCAGTAATTATAACTGATGTAGCCCTTAGTATATCAATAACCACTACTGTCTTTCCTTCTATAACCTTATCTTGTATATAATCCGCTGAAATTATTAGATCTATTTTCATCCTATATCTCCTCCTTCCACATAAGTAAAGCTATTATAAATATTGTGGCATCTTTAAAACTTCTTATATCATATCCAGTGTCTTTATATATCTTATCTAATCTATATATCAAAGTATTTCTATGTATATATAGCTTTTTTGCTGCATCACTTATGTTTAAATCTGATTTTATAAATTCTTCTACAGTACTTAGCATCTCATTATCAAAACTTTCAAATTTACCTTTAAATTTTTTAATGAACTCATTTTTTAATGAGTCTGATATATTATAAACTACCTTTTCAAAATCCATGTTGCTAAAATCATAAATTTCACCCTTTATTCCAAACTTCTTACCAATTATGATGGAATCTTTAGCGGCTTTATAACTTTCTAATATGTCTTTTAATGCATACTTAATCTCAGAATAACTTATATAACATCTACAATAAAGATTTGATATTATAGCTTCTCTTATACTTTCAGCATGCTCTTTTATATATTCAAAAACACCTATTAATACTATGCCTTCTTCAAATATCAAAGATGCAACATCATCTTCAGTATACATTTGCCTTATTATATTAAGAGCCTCATATTTACTACCATCTACACTTATAACCATTAAATTAAACTCTTTTAAAAGAAAAGGAAAGTGCCTTTCAACTCTTTCCTCCAAAAAAGGCTTCCCCTTTAAAATATCACTTAAAACCTGATCTCTTATAGAAAATAACTCACTGTACTTATTTTCTATATAGTATTTTAATAACAATGTACACATTCCATATTTTTTATCAACTATTAATGTAGCCTTTTGTCTTCCAAGTTCAACAATAGTTTCTACTGAGTCTTTATGTGATGAACTATCTTCCTTTTCATATATAACCTTTCCATCCATCCAGGTTAACATAAAAGGTATTGATGAATTTAAACTTAATTCTTGAAGAAAGGTTTGAAAGTTGTACATCTATTAAAGACCTCCTAAATTATAGTATTGTGATCTCACTTTCTTTATCAAATATATGAATCTTATCCTCGTCTAAAGCAAGTCTTATAACTTCATCTAGTTTAACCTTAGAACTTCCATTAACCCTTGCAACAAAATTTGACTTTTCTTTAGATAAGTATATATATGTTTCAGCTCCCATAAGTTCTGTAACTTCTACCTTAGCATTTATTATAGCATTTTTGTGTAAACTTATGAAATCTTCACTGTCATCTAAGTCTTCTGGTCTAATGCCTAAGATAACTTCTTTACCTACATAGCCTTTTTCTTTTAAGAACATAGCCTTGTCCTTTGGTAATAATATCTTATCTCCTTCAAAGGAAGCAAATACATTTCCATCCTCTTCAGAAAGCTTAGAATCTATTAAGTTCATTTGTGGACTTCCTATAAATCCTGCAACAAATACATTTGCGGGATGATCATAAATATTTTGAGGACTATCCACTTGCTGTATCAATCCATCTTTCATAACTACAATCCTAGTTCCCATAGTCATAGCTTCTGTCTGATCATGAGTTACATATATAATCGTAGTTTGTAATCTTTTATGAAGCTTTGCTATTTCAGTTCTCATTTGAACTCTAAGCTTTGCATCAAGATTTGATAGAGGCTCGTCCATTAAAAATACCTTAGGTTCTCTAACAATAGCTCTTCCAAGTGCAACTCTTTGTCTTTGACCTCCTGATAGTGCCTTTGGTTTTCGCTCTAATAAATGTTCTATATCTAAAACTCTAGCTGCTTCCCTTACCTTTTTTTCTATTAAAGCCTTATCCATTTTTCTTAATTTAAGTCCAAAAGCCATGTTATCATATACAGTCATATGTGGGTATAGTGCATAGTTTTGGAAAACCATCGCTATATCTCTATCCTTAGGAGCTACATCGTTTACTACCTTATCTCCTATATATAAATCTCCTTTAGATATTTCTTCAAGACCTGCTATCATTCTTAATGTAGTTGATTTACCACAACCTGATGGTCCTACAAATACTATAAACTCTTTATCTTTTATTTCTAAGTTAAAATCCTTTACCGCTGTAACATTTCCTGGATATACCTTATATATATTTCTTAATGATAAATTAGCCATATTTAATACCTCCAAATAAATCTTATTAACTATATCTTAACTTTTAAAACAGATTAAATCTATTTGCAAAAGTGCCAAATCTATTGGAGTGTATTTGTAGAATAATACAACCCTTGATATATATCTTCTCTTTCAAGGTAAGCATCTATAGAATTAAGTATCTCCCATTTTTTTAAACTCCACATAGGTCCTACTAATAAATCACGTGGTGAATCTCCTGTTAACCTGTGTATTACCACTGATTCTGGTAGTATTGCTATAGACTCTGATACAAGTCTTACGTATTGTTCCATGGTAAGAAAGTCCAATTCTCCATTTTCATAAAGTTTTATAAGTGCGGTATCCTTCATAAGGTGCAAAAGATGAAACTTTATACCTTGTATATCTAATGCAGATATGTATCTTACTGTATTTAACATATCCTCTTCCGTTTCATTGGGTAATCCAAATATAGTATGTACAACTACATCTATACCCTTTTCACGAAGTTTTTTTATAGCACTTTCGAAAACCTCAAGATCATATCCTCTATTTATCCTTTTTGCTGTTTCATCTTTACTTGTCTGTAACCCAAGTTCTACCCATAAATAAGTTTCTTTACTTATTTCTTCTAAAAGAGAAATTACATCATCATCTAAGCAGTCTGGCCTTGTGGCAATAGCAAGCCCTACCACACCATCTTCCTTTAGAGCTTCTTTATACTTCTTTCTTAATATATCTATAGGTGCATAAGTATTAGTATATGCTTGAAAATACGCTATATACTTACCCTTAGACCACTTTTTATTCATAATAGCCTTAACGTCTTCAAATTGATTTGATATAGAAAATCGTCTATCACCTGCAAAGTCTCCAGAGCCTCTTTCACTGCAAAATATGCATCCCCCAGAACTTATCTTTCCATCTCTATTTGGGCAAGAAAATCCACCATCTATAGAAATCTTAAAGACCTTTTCTCCAAATTTATTTCTTAAAAAATAATTTAAGTTATTGTACCTTTTACCAGCCCAAGTCTTTTGCATATATCCCCCTTAATCTTTTGAAATATATATTGTCCATAGTATGTAGCCTTTACCTCAATTTATTTAATAAAACCTTATATACTATACCTACTAATTTTCACTTAAAATTATATCACATTTTAGTAAGTTTCATATCCTTAAACTCTAGCTTCCATCTTCCCTCCTTTTCTCTATCTTTACTCTCTTTTGCCCCCACATCGAATATCATGCCATCTTTATCAAAAGAATAAAAGGTAACACTAAACTCTTCTATCGGAAATTCTTTTTCTAAATCCACCCCTAATAAATTTCCTTTATCTACATCATACACCCTTACACCTGTTCCCTTATCTCTTATCTCATATTGTGTCATGAAATACTTTTCATCTAAAGAAAAACATAAATTTTTAATCATTGTGTCTTTTAAAATATCTAAAGAAAGTATCTCTTTCCCAACCGGCGTCTCCCGTACCTTAACTTTATTAGCATCCTTACCCCCTTCATTTCCACCACCTCCTTGCTCATTTGAATTTCCTCCTTGTACCATAAGACTATCATCTAATTTTATAATTGAAACAAATGAATCTTTGTCATATGTAGTAACAGCAATCCTCTCCCCAGAAAAAGAAAAAACTATGACTCCAAAGTTAGTCTTTGGTATAGATATTTTCATCATGCTTCCTTTATCATTTTTAGAAAATCCATATTGAGGTATTCCTGATTTATCTATTAATAAATTGGTTTTAACATTATCTTTATTTCTTATTCTAATTTCCCCCTCTTCATAAAATGCTTCTTTTTCTGTTGTAACATTTATATCAGATATTTTATAGTCCTCTGTGTCTTCTTTAATTACCTTTATACTATAACTGTCTAAATTAGCTCTAGAGTCCTTATTAGATACTCTACTAACTTTCACTTTTATAAGCAGTGACTCTTTTAATTCATTAGTGTCCTCAAGGCTATATCCAGATATATTTATATCCGAAGATATAAACTCTAAAGATTTATCCCACATTTTTTCAATAGATAACTTTTTCGCAGTATTTATATCACCTTTACTTATAGCCTCCAGATAATTTTTTACTGTTTGTGTAGCAATTTTACTATTAAATTTATCACCTTGCTTTTCATTAGATTCTTTCTTAATATCATTGCCTTTGCAGCTTATAACCATAACTGACATTAAAATTACTAATATAAAATACAATGTCCTTCTCATAATACCACCTCTATTTCATAGCCTTTTGTATAATTTATCTTTCCCTCTTTTCGAAAATTAAATCTTTAATATTAAAATTATAAGCATTTTTAATAAATTTCTATATATATTTATATAGAAAACATTATTAAGGATGGGAGCACCTTGAAAAAAGAACTAAGAGAAGTATACCAAATAGCTACAGTTTTTATAGGTACTATAGTAGGAGCTGGCCTAGCTTCTGGCAAAGAAATAACTCAATTTTTCACCTCTTACGGGTATAAAAGCCTTATGGGTATATTAATTTGTGGTATTGTATATATTTTTATAGGATCACTTATATCTGACATAAGTTTAAAATATAATCTAAAGTCTTATAATGACCTTATTCGAACAGTAAGCCCTGGTTTTTTAGGTATGGTAACAGACATCATAACAGGATTTTTTCTACTAAGTGGAAGTTCTATAATACTTGCAGGAAGTGGAGCTCTTATACATCAATATTTCGGTATTTCTAATTGGGTAGGAACTATGCTTATGGTGATATTATCTATACTTATATTGTTAAAAGGTACTGATGGACTTATTAAAATTAATTCGTTTATAGTTCCTTCATTAGTTACTGTTATAGTTATAACTTTCTTACTTTACATTTTATTTTATTCAAATTATAAAACCATTGTATATGATCTAAAAATGGTTCCCTTTGAAAAAAAACCTTGGATTACATCTTGTTTACTTTATTGTGGGTTTAACCTTTTAAGTTGTAGTGGTGTCCTTGTTCCTTTAAGCAATGAAATTAAAAACAAATCTAATATGAGAAAAGGAATACTCCTAGGCTCTATTGTTCTTACTATACTCTGTTTGTTTTTAAACACTATGCTTATGCTTAATAAACCATATATATATCAATATGAAATACCACTTTTATATATAGCAAATAGATTTGGTAAGCCACTACAAATTATGATTCTTATAATAATATGGTGTGAAATGTTCTCAACAGAAGTTTCAAATATATATAGTATATCTAAAACTTTAGAGCAAAAGTTTAATATCGCTTTTAATAATTGCATATTCCTTGTAATGCTTATAGCAATTCCTATCTCCAAAATAGGATTTTCAAAATTAATAACAATTCTTTATCCTGCTTTTGGAGTAATAAGTCTTATATTTATTGTTCAGCTTATTTATTTTCGCATAAAGGCCCCTTAAAAGTAAAAAATATTAGTAAAACAACCTTATAAAAATATACTTAACAAATGGTATAATATCTATATATCTAATTTAATAAGGTGGTTTTACTTATGTTATCAATGTTAAATAAATGCAAACTGTGCCCTAGGGAGTGTAATGTAAATCGGTTAAATGGAGAACTTGGCTTTTGTAAATCCAGTAATAAAATTATTATTTCAAGAGCAGCCCTTCATCTTTGGGAGGAACCGTGTATTTCAGGAACGAAAGGATCTGGAACAGTGTTTTTTTCTAATTGCAACTTAAATTGTGTATTTTGTCAAAATCACTGCATAAGTCAAGAAGGTTTAGGGATCGAAATTTCTATAGAAAATTTATCTAATGTATTTTTAGAACTTCAAGAAAATGGTGCTAATAACATAAATTTGGTCACCCCAACTCATTATGTCCCGCAAATAATAGAATCATTAATCTTGGCTAAATCCAAGGGGCTTTCTCTTCCTATACTTTATAACTCTAACGGATATGATAGCCTAGATACTATAAAGGCTTTAGATGGTTATATAGATGTATATCTTCCTGACTTAAAATATTTTCATTCTAAGTACTCATTAAGATATTCAAAATCAAAGGATTATTTTGAAAAAGCTTCTATTGCTATTAAAGAAATGTCTAAACAAGTAGGAACGATTAAATTTGATCAAAATGGGCTGGTGAAAAAAGGTGTCATAATAAGACATCTCATGCTTCCAGGGCTCTTATTTGATTCTAAAAAGATTATAGATTATATTTATAAATCCTTTAAAGATGATGTATACATAAGTATTATGAATCAATATACACCTATGTTTAAAGCCTCAGATTATGAGGAGATAAATAGGCCTTTGAACGGCTCACACTATGATGCCCTCATAAATTATGCCCTAGACCTCGGAATTACTAACGCTTTTATTCAAGCCTCTGGATCAGATTCTAAAGAATTTATCCCAGACTTTAAAAGCTTTACAGGACTTTAATGTCTATAGCTAATAATTAATTAAAAAGCTGAAAGTTCACATGGATTAATCCATGTGAACTTTCAGCTTTTTCTATGTACATAATATTAAGCTTATATATTATATTTTTCTAGGTCTTTTCTAAAATTTTCAGTTATTATCTTAAAGTTAGAGATATTCCCTATAAGATTTTGAAGTTCTGAAGTATAGTTTAATACACTAGCACTTACTTCCTCTGAGGCTGCCGAGTTTTCTTCTGCTATAGCTGCTAAAGTTTCAATAGTATTATAAAGATTTGCTATAGACTCTGCCTCATTATTTAGCTCGTTAATAGTTTTTATCATAGACTTTGAAACAATTTGTATAGACTTAGTTGCTTCATAGCTTATGTCTTTTACCTCTCCTAAACTTTTTGATTCATTTTCTAATATATAATACTGTCCATCTATATTGTCTACAAGGAGTTTTATATCATCTACAAATTCCGCTAAGTTAACATTTATTTCTTTTACTGCCCCCTTAGATTGCTCTGCTAGCTTTCTTATGGATTCTGCAACCACTGCAAATCCTCTTCCTTGTTCACCAGCTCTTGCAGCTTCAATGGAAGCATTAAGCGCAAGTAAATTTGTTTGTTCAGCTATACCTGAAACTATAGATACAATGCTTGTTATATCCTTTGCCTTAGATTGTAGTTTATCTCCTTTGTCTTTAACATCTAAAAAACTATTTAAAGACTGAAGAATATTGCTACTAGTATTTTCTATATTACTATAGCTGTTATTAATCTTTTCTAGTGCCTTCTCCAGTTCTAGTTTATTATTATTCTCATTGCCTACTATAGTTTTTAATGACTCTATATCTTCATTTAACTTTAGTGCAGCATCCTCTGTGTTTTCTGCCTGTGATACAGCTCCATTAGCTACTTGCTCCACTACCTGAGTTATTTCTTCTGAGGTATGACTCATAGCATCAGATATTTTATTTATACTCTCAACGAAGGTATTCATTTCATCTGTTATACCTTTAAACTGTGTAAAATCAGCCTTCATTACCTTTTTGTAGTCCTTTATAAGTCCAAATACATCTTCAAAAAAATCATTGGTAACCATACTACTTTCATAATTATACTTCCCTGATGCTATTTTCTTTAATTCTTCCTCAATCATAGTTTTTGGCATACTAAGTAAGGTTATACCAAGCCCTGTAAATCCCCCTGATAATAATCCTAAAATTAACGTTTTAAAATTAACTCCAATTACAGGCAATGCTATTAATGTAGTTGTAATAAAAGTAAAAATTCCAGCTTTAACTGAAAGGTTTTTAATAAAGCCAAAGGATAACAAGTTATTCCAAAAGTATTTCTTTTTATAGTATATATTTTTAGGAAATGTCATTTTTAATTTTAATGAATTGCTTGTCCTTTCAATCTCTTCATATTTAACATCTTCTTTAAAAAACTCATTACATCCCTCAGTAAGCCCTAAAAAATAGTCAAACATTCCTCTTTCTGATTTATAAAAAAATATAGCTTCTCTTTGTGATATTGGCTCTATAGTTACCAATGGTGGCTTAGCGCCTTTAAACTTTTTAGTCATTACTACATGAATATCAAACAAAGACTTTAAGAATGAATACATGTTTTCTTGCTGGAAAAATGCGGGATAGTCTCTGTGAAAAGCCTTTAAGTTATCTTTTCCAATTATCCTCCAAAGCTTTTTAATTTCTAGGTTATTATTTATAGCTATATTAGATATTACCTTTTTAATCTCATTATCATCAACACTTTCTATAGGTGTAAAAATTTTGGCAGAAGACCATCCTGCATCTTCCATAGCCCTGTCTACTGTGTCATTGCCATAAAGTCTTCTGCAAGTTTTCATCCAAGTTGATACTACCGTTCCCTTCACTTTTATACTCCCTTTCTTATGTAAACTCATTTTAAGTACGTTTGTTAATATGTATTTTTATTTTAACTCATATTTGTTATAATGTATAATATTTCTTTCTTATATTTCGTAACATTAAGTGTGTAATATTCTTATTTAATTCCAATGGGATCTTTTTATAAAATCAAAAAGAATTTCTAAAAGTCCTTATATATCCTTTTAAAAATTCTTTTTGATTATCTATATTATATCCTGTGATTTATATTAACCTTTCCGTATATCTCACACTTGGTATGTCTTCCTTATTATATCTCTCACAGGTGATAGGTGGGAAAAATGTTCGTTCTATATTCCCTATACTTGCTCTTAACTCGCTTATTTTTGTTACTGCAACATAAATATCTGATATCTTATACCAAGTTGGATAATCTACCATTCCTGTAGCTGGTAATCCAAATACACTTTGAAATTGCCTTACTGCCTCTTTTGTAGCTGCTCCATATATACCATCTACAGGTTGTTTATTTATAGCTGGATAGTTCTGTGCTATCCTGTTTAAATAGGTTTGAACAGTCTTAACTGGAGCCCCTCTAGATCCTATAGTTAAAACACGTCCAGGATAAGATGATGGTATTCCTTGAACGAATTCTGCTGTAGTAAGAATTATATCATTTCCATAAAAACTAGTTAATATTTCATAAGGAGTTTTTCCGCTATCTCCTAGGCTCTTGCTACCCCATTGTGTGAGCCACCCTGGACACTGAACGTTAAAACCATCACAGTATTGTGTTAGTAAAGGTTGCTTAGCCCCTATCCTTTTTACATAAGTAGAAAAGATCTCATCTACTATTCTATTTATATTATCATAAATATTTCTTCCATAATTAAAAGCCTGATCAAAGGCTGTTGAATTAGTTATTTGGAACCCCTTGCCTTTTCCCCTATACCATTCCGTATATACCCTATTTAAAGCAAAAGATATCATGCAATATATATTTGCTCTTAAAGTACTTTCAGACCAAGTAGAAAATACTTCACTAGAGGCCACATTTTTAATATACTCCTTAAACCTTACAGTATAATTAGCTGCCGTTGTATCATCCGGCACCCCTGCATGCACTACTATATATTCTGGTATAACAGGGTTTGGAAGAACTACAAATCCACTAGGCGGAGGAGGTAATGGCTTATCAGGGTCTTCTGGTATCTTAGGTGGAAAGTCACCAACTAAAGTATTAGGAGGAATTACGATAAGTCTTTCCGTTTGACGACTATTTCTACTAGGTGATACCATACTAACCTGTTGGAGAGCTACCCTATCAGGATAAACTTGACAGCCTTTTATAAATACAGGTTTAAATCCTTCAGCCTCAACATTTATATCAACAAAACTGTAGGGTAGTTTGTCTGATGGTCTCATTGAGTTCTCTATAGGTGGAGCTTTAACATCTATTTCCGTAGTAAACCCTGAAGAGTCAGAGGTTAAAACTATACTTTGTCGCCTTAATCTTTCCTCTCCCACCTCAACTATGGTAACCTTTGCCTTTTCTATAGGTATATAACTTTCTTCTTTAAATATTTGAACTTGAACTCTACCTTTTTCAGCCATAAATATGCCCCTTATAATAATAATCTTATATATAGATTATGAATCGTTACTTTCTATTGTTACTACATTTTAGCTATCTTAATGGCATCCTTATAAATAAGTCGCCTAATTTACTTTCTATAAAATCTTTACTTATACCTCTATTATTAATATCTTCAAAATATATACTTCTTATATTTTCAAACAATCCTTGAAGACTTAACATCCCATATCCAAACTCCGGATTAGGATACTTATCTCCAGGTCTTTTTTTAGTTCCTCTTATAAGATAGGCTTTCATCTTAGGTGCATAAATAGTAGGATCTTTTCCTTCAACTACACCCCACTGAAATAATAAAGCACATGCACCAGCCAAAACCGCAGTAGCTGCGCTACTTCCGCTAACTATAGTTTCTCCTCCTCCAACCTTTGTTGTCTTTACATCTATTCCTCCTGTAGCTACATCTGGCTTTAT
>CAYYWN010000037.1:0-12756 GCA_964474485.1 uncultured Clostridium sp.
CATGACTTTTAATCATGGTGTCCGGGGTTCGATTCCCCGGTAAGCCACCAAAAAACCACTTATAATGAGTGGTTTTTTATTTTGCTTAATATTAAAAGCATCTTATTAGAGTAGTAGTAACTTTAATAAGATGCTTTATTTTAGTATTTAATATTATTAAAAAATACTAAAGGTAGATCCCCGCTATTTATATATCTAGCGTGTTATATCAGTTAGAAATGCATCATAAAATATATTGGATCCTGAAAATCCTATTACACTAAGTATAAAATCTCCCTTACAATTAAATTTTTATAATACACAAATAATAGGTTGATAAAGTAATAATAAAGTGGTCTATGAATATATAAAGGTATAGAAATATATAGTAATTAGATGTAATATTATGTATACTAATAATACTAGGTAATTTATAAATAATCTAGATGTACAGGCTTTATTAGCCTGATTAAATTAAAAATATTATAAACTAGTAATATAATCTGCATAGATTTCACAAGTTGCAGAGAGTGTTTATATTTGAAAGGTGAGAAAATAGATGAATTTAGATCAACTAAGAATGGATATTGCAAAAAGGAGTAAAAAAGGGCTGCATTTTATTATAGCATCTGTTATTATTTGGTGTGCTGTGTTAGTTGTATGGTTACTCCCTATAGAAAATATTATAACGAAAAACTTGCTAACATTCTGTTTTACAACACCACTTTTACCACTTGCATATATGATTTCTAAGATAATAAAAGCAGAATTTTCAGTAAAAAATAATCCTTTAAATAAATTAGGAATTTTATTTTCATATAATCAATTTTTATATATACTAATTGCTATGTGGGTATATCCAACAGTTCCAGATAAGATGGTAATGGTTTTAGCAGTTATCTTTGGCGCACATTTAATGCCTTTTGGATGGTTATATAAATCAAAGGCATATTCAGTAATGTCTGTGATTATATCTTTTGGTATATTTATTATTGGAATTATGTTTAATGCGGTTATAGTTTCAATAATTATGATAACATTTGAAGTTATATTTTGCTTCTGGTTAATAGTCGAAAATAAAACTTTAAATGTAGAAGAACTAACATAATGATTATATAAAGATAATCATTAAAAAGATTCCTTAAGTGGCATCCATTTTTGTCACGTTCATCTATAGGGGATATAGGATAAATTATTAAATAATTGTCCATACTAAGAATAAAGAAAATAATTTAGAATAAGTAACAGTATTTATAATATCTATATAGAAATAGGTGAATATAATAACAAAAAACGAAAGGGGATTTTAAAACATGGAAATGAACAATCCTAATGAAGCTAGAAATAAGGCAAGAGAAATGCTTATAGCTGGAGAAGACTGGGATAAGGTAAGAGAGGTCACAAATCTTAGATTAAAAGATGTAAAAAGGATACAAAAGGATATAAGCGAGCATTTTTAAATAATACACAAAAAAGACACTTAGAAAAATCGAGATCGCTGAAAAATAGAAGGTTTTCAGCGGTTTCAGAAAAGTCTAAGAGTCTTTTTTTATTTCATCTTGTAATCTATAACTTTATCTTTTCCAGCTTCTACTAAACCATGATTTACTACAGTCATTTCCTTTATAGAATCTGAATTTGTTATTAGTACAGGAGTAATAAGAGAAAATCCTTTGTCCTCAATGAGCTTCCTATTTATTTTGATTATTGGAGTTCCAATTTTTACATCAGCACCTTCAGTAGCAAGTCTTTCAAACCCTTCACCATTTAATTCTATAGTATCAATTCCTATATGAACTAGGACCTCAGCTCCACTTTTTAATGTCATAGCAAAGGCATGATTTGTCTCAAATAGTACAGTTAAGTTTCCATCTGCTGGTGCGACGAAGGTATCTCCTGTTGAGTTTATAGCAATACCATCACCAGCCATCTTTTCAGAAAATACTGCATCAGGTACCTTTGAAATATCCATAATATCTCCTCTAACGGGAGCTAATAACTCATAATCCTTTTTTAAAAATCCAAACATATATTTCTTCTAGACTACATAGTAAGTCTAGAAAATTCACATCCTTTCAATATTAAATAATAAAATGTTAAATCTTTAAGTTTAGTATAAGCAATTACATTTTAAATTGAAATATAATTAATTTAGATACTAGAATATAAGTACTGATAAAAAAATCAGGCATAAGTAATAAAACTTATGCCTGATTTAACAGTAACATGTTAATTATAATTTTTATTAAGAGCGTTGTCAATACAACCTTATAAAACATTCATTTAAGGGATAGTATTAAGTTTAATAAGCATAAACAGATATATTTTACTAAAAATGTACATATAAATAAGTAAAAAATGGTGGAGGAAACGTTGACCTTTTACTAAAGCTTATTTATCATATAAGTAGTGATTCTTAGATTTGGGTTTATTTTGTTTAAGACCACCATATTAGTCTATCTGAACCTACACTATCTTATAAATTTAGGGGGATATTTTATGAAAAAAATTATTTCTTTGTTGGCTTCATGCGTCTTACTGACTACTATCCTTGTAGGATGTAGTAGTTCTACAACAAAAAAAGATGGTTCAAAGACAACTATAAGATTTGCAACTTGGGACACGGAAGACAAGCTTGAAATTCAAAATAAGCTCGTTGAAAAATTTGAAGCTGAAAATCCAGATGTTAAAGTTGAACTAGAAGCTTATGGGGACAACTTTGATACAAAAATAGCCGCAGGTTTTGGTGCAGGAGATGCACCAGATGTTATGTACATGTGGAATTATCCTATGTATAAGGATGGACTAGAACCATTAGATGAATTGATGAAAAAAGATGAAGATTTTAAAAAAGGTGACTTTTACGAAGCATTATTTAATTATAACTCAATAGAGAATGTTACTTATGGGCTGCCAATAGGATATACTACCCACGCTGTATATTATAATAAACAAATATTTGATGATAAAAATGTGCCGTATCCTAAAGAAGATTGGACATGGGAAGATTTTATGGATATAGCCAAAAAGTTATCAGATAAAGATAAACAGCAGTACGGATTTGTATTCCCAATGGAACCAGATCCATATGATTTTGAACACTATCTATGGAGCAATGGAACAGAGTTTATAGGTGACAATAAGAAATTAGAAGGACATGTAAATTCGGACAAGTCTATTGATATATTTACTAAATTTCAAAATATGGTTAAAAACAATACT
This sequence comes from uncultured Clostridium sp., assembly GCA_964474485.1. Classification (GTDB taxonomy): domain Bacteria; phylum Bacillota; class Clostridia; order Clostridiales; family Clostridiaceae; genus Clostridium_L. Next base: position 3,202 of record CAYYWN010000037.1, read on the forward strand.
GCTATAGTGTCAGAAGGTGGTGGATTAAAGGAAATTAAATCAGGATTAATAGGAATGTATGTAAGTGGTGCTTGGGCAATTAAAGGTCTTAAAGATGAAAATATAAGTTTTGGTGTAGCTCCTCTACCAAGATTCCAAAAAGATAAAAAATCTTTAAGTGTAATTAATTCTTCAGGTATGGCTATATATAATAAATCTGAAAATAAAGAGGCTGCATGGAAATTTATTAAATTTTACACCTCAGAAGAAGCAAATAAAGTAAGAATTAATACAGAACTTCCTGTATTAAAAAGTGTTGCCGAATCTGAAAAGTTAGTTAATGATCCTATTTATTCAGTATTCTATAAGATGCTAGATCAAAGTGGAGGATATGTACCATCTTCCTTTAAAGTAGATAATTGGAGCGAAGTTAGTGAGAAATTATCAGAGGGTATATCTATGATATTTAATCCGGAAGTAAGTGCCGATCCGAAGTCAACACTAGATAATATTGCTAAATGACATTTAACAAATGTTATTGATTAAGTAATACTTAAGAAGGTTACCTTGATTTAAACTTAAGGTGACCTTTCTAATTAGATATTCAGGAAGAGGGTTAAAATTATGGATATGGATATATCAAAACACTTAGATATAAAGAAAAATAAGTCTTTATTAAGGAAAAGATCCATTACTCCATTACTATTTATATCTCCATGGGTAATAGGATTTTTAATATTTACCTTGGGGCCTTTATTGTTTTCATTAGTGATGAGTTTCTTTAATTGGCCTGTTATAGGAAAGGCTGAATTTGTAGGCTTTGGGAACTATATACACATGTTCACTAAGGACGCACAATTTGGAAGGTCTCTACTTATTACTGTAAAATTTGCAGCCTTATTTGTTCCACTTAATATAATTGTATCATTAATACTTGCCATACTTATTTCGAGTCCTGTTAAAGGATCTAGAGTTTTTAGAACCATTTTTTATCTGCCTTCAGTTGTTTCAGGGGTTGCGGTTTCAATAATATGGGGATGGATACTTAACTCTGAGTATGGAATATTAAACTATGGGCTATCTTTACTTGGAATAGATGGACCAAGGTGGCTTAGCAATCCTAATTGGGCAATGATTGCTATGGTTATTGCAAGTGTATGGGGTCTTGGAACCATGATGCTTATATTTTATACCGGGTTAAAAAGTATTCCAACAGAGTTATATGAAGCTGCTGCTATCGATGGGGCAACACCACTTGTAAGATTTTTTAAAATAACACTACCTCTTTTAAGTCCTACAATATTATTTAATCTTATAACTAGTACTATAGGTGCACTTCAACAATTAACTCTTGCGCTATTATTAACAAATGGAGGACCTTCAAAATCAACTTATTTTTATGGTATGTATGTTTATAACAATGCATTTAAACATTTTAAATTAGGCTATGCTAGTGCTAATGCTTGGTTTATGTTTATTATAATATTATGTTTAACAGTGCTTATATTTAAGTCATCTTCTATGTGGGTATTTTATGAAAATGAGGTGGTAGGTAAAAAGAAGAAAAAGGGAGGAAAAGTAAATGAAGCTATCTAAAGCTCAAAAGATTATCATTTATATATTCCTTATAGTATTATCGCTATACTTTTTAGTTCCTTTTATATGGATGATATTAACTGCATTTAAAACTGAGGCAGAAGCAATGAAGTTTCCACCAAGTATTCTTCCAGAGGTATGGAGATTTGGTAATTTTAAAGAAGCTTGGAACTCACAGCCTTTTGGATTATATTTACTAAATTCTATATTAATAACTCTTTTAAGCACAGCTGGAATACTCATTTCAGTGTCTTTAGTAGCTTATGGATTTGCAAGATATAATTTTAAAGGAAAGAATATAATTTTTATGGTGCTTTTAGCTACGATGATGATACCTTGGGATGTTACAATGATACCATTATATATGGAATTTAAATGGCTAGGATGGATAAATACGTTGAAGCCTTTAATAGTGCCATCCTTCTTTGGTTCTGCTTATTATATATTTTTACTTAGACAATTTTTAATGGGTATACCAAAGGATTATGAAGAAGCTGCACGTATTGATGGTGCAAACGATTTCCAAATATTTTTAAAGATATTTGTACCAATGATGAAAGCGCCACTTATATTAATCGGTGTTTTAAATATGATGTCTGTATGGAATGATTACTTAGGGCCTTTGATATTTCTTCAAAATAGAGCCAAATATACACTACCTTTAGGGCTTGCTGCATTTAAGGGCGCTCATAGTATGAAGATAATTCCAATAATGGCTATTACAACATTAATGGTTATACCACCACTAATAGCTTTTGCATTTGCACAAAAGTATATAGTAGAAGGCACTAGTGGAGGGATAAAGGGTTAAAGATAAGGAGGAAAGTTATGACCAGAATATATAAGGAGGGGGAAGATATAAGCCTACTTCATAAGAATAGAGATGGAAGCAGGAGTGATTTTAAGAGATATTTAAATAAAGAGGATGCACTTACCTATGAAAATAAATATTCATTAGGTTTTAAAAGTTTAAATGGTAAATGGGATTTTTTATTTATAAAGGCACCGGAATTTTCACCAAAGGAATTTTACACTAAAGAATTTAATTGCGAAAATTGGGATAGGATTGAGGTACCAGGGAACTGGCAAGTACAAGGATACGGAAACATGCATTATACAGACCTTTATTATCCCTTCCCTATAAATCCACCCTATGTTCCAACAGAAAATCCTACTGGGATTTATAAAAGAAATTTTATAATAGATGAAAACCTTTTAGAAGGTAGAAGCATTTTAAGATTTAATGGTGTGGATAGTGCTTTTCATGTTTGGATTAATGGTATAGAGGTTGGATATAGTAAGGGTAGTAGGATGTGTTCTGAATTTGATATATCAGATTATATAAGTCTTGGAGAAAATCATATAACTGTTAGAGTATATCAGTGGTCCGATGGCACATACCTTGAAGATCAGGACATGTGGTGGCTTAGTGGAATATTTAGAGATGTAGAAATTATAAAAGAGAATAAAATTTCTGTAAAGGACATATTCATTAAGACAGATCTTAATAGTAACTATGAGGATGCACATTTAAATATAAAACTTTCATTAGAAAGTAAAGATTCTGAAGATCTTAAGGATATAAGCATTTTTTATGAGCTTTTAGATAGTGATTTAAATAATGTTATATCAGGGAGCATAGAGGAAGCTAATTTAAAAGATTGTAAAGAAGGGAACATATTTATTAATGAAAAGGTTAGAGGTCCAAAGCTGTGGTCAGCAGAAGAGCCAAATCTTTATAACCTTATAGTTACAGTTTTAAAAAGAGAGAAGGTCTTAGAAGTAATACCACAAAGGATAGGTTTTAGAAAAATTGAGTTAAAGGGTGAAAACTTTTTAATAAATGGAAAAGCAGTTTTACTAAATGGAGTAAACAGGCATGATTATCATCCTATAATGGGCAGGACTGTTTCAAAAGAGGTAATGGAGCAAGATGTTATCTTGATGAAGATGCATAATATAAATGCAGTAAGAACATCTCATTACCCTAGTAACAGTTATTTTTATGATCTATGTGATATATATGGATTATATGTAATAGATGAAGCAGACTTAGAGTGCCATGGATTTGAACTTACGGGTAATTATAAGTGGATAACTGATGAGAAGGCCTGGGAGAAATCTTACGTAGATAGAATAGAAAGATTAGTTAAAAGAGATAAAAACCATCCAAGTATAATAATGTGGTCTTTAGGTAATGAATCTTCCTTTGGAGTTAATTTTGAAAAAATGCAAAAGGCATGTAGAAATATAGATGATTCTAGATTAATTCATTATGAAGAAGACAGAGAGATGAAGATAACAGATGTTTATAGCACTATGTACACAAGACTTGAAAAGCTTATAGAAATAGGTGAGAATAAAGAAATCAAGAAGCCACATATACTTTGTGAATATGGTCATGCTATGGGAAATGGCCCTGGAGGACTTAAAGAGTATCAAGAAGTTTTTAGAAAATATAATAAATTACAAGGTGGATTTATATGGGAATGGTATGACCATGGAATAAAAACTAAAAACAAAGAAGGACAAGAGTTTTATGCTTATGGAGGAAATTTTGGAGAGTACCCACATAACGGGAACTTTTGTATAGATGGTTTGATATTCCCAGATAGGACTCCATCGCCAGCTCTTACAGAGTACAAAAAGGTTATAGAGCCTGTAAAATTTAAGGAAGAGGACTTAAAGTCATTTAAGATAAAAGTAAAGAATTTATATGATTTTATAGACTTAAGTTTTGGATCAGTACATTGGGCTATTAATTATGATGATAAAACCTTAGAATCGGGTGTACTATCTTTAGATAATATAGGAGCAGGAGAGGAAAGGCTTATAACTATACCTTGTAATAGTATAAAAAATATTAAGTTTAATACAGAGTATTATTTAACAGTAAGCTATAAATTAAATAAAGATATGTCTTGGGCAAAATGTGGACATGAAATCGCCTTTGAACAATTTTTATTACCATTGAAGAAGGAGCGATTTATAGAGCCTAAAAAAGGTTTATTAAATATAAAAGAGGATGATACTAATGTTTATATAAATGGATCTAACTTTAAAGTAGTGTTTAGCAAGGTTTTTGGAAGTATGGATAAGTTTATATATGAAGATAAAGAAGTAATTAAAAAGGGACCAAAACTTAACTTTTGGAGAGCACCAATAGATAATGATATGTATGTACTAAAGGACTGGAAGGAAAAATACTTTCTACATAAGTTTCAGGAAGTAACCGAAGAGTTTAACTTTGAAGCTAAGGAAGGCTTTGTAATAATATATCATCAAACGCATATAGCGCCACCAAATCAAGGCTGGGCCATTAAAGCTAAATATATATATGAAATATATGCTGAGGGTGAAATAAGTATTACAGTGCAAGGCAACACTACAGGCACAGATTATAATATGCCAGATATGATTCCTAAAATAGGACTTGAGTTAATATTAGATAAAGATTTTAATAAAGTTACTTGGTATGGAAGGGGTCCTTTTGAAAGTTATAGTGATAGCAAGCTTTCAAGTAAAATTTCTGTGTATAAAAGTAATGTAGAAGATATGCATACACCTTATATATTTCCACAAGAAAATGGCAATAGGGCCGATGTGAAATGGGTATCTGTAACTAATTTAAGGGAAGAAGGGATACTAGCGCTATCTGAGAAACCTATTAATTTTAGTATTCATGACTATACAAAAGAAGATTTAGAAAAGTCAAATCATGAACATGAACTTATTAGAAGAGATTTTGTGGTTCTTAATTTAGACTATAAGCAAAATGGATTAGGAAGTGCTAGCTGTGGCCAAGATCAATTGCCCTTATATAAGCTTAAACTAGAGCCCTTTGAATTTAGTTTAACCTTATCACCTTTTAAAAGGCAAGAAACAAATGAAATAGAGTTAAGTAAAAGAATAATAAAATAGAGGTGATTAAGTTGAATATAGACATTGGTAAAATTCCATTTAGCAGATTTGGATCTTATTTTGCAATTTCTTTTGATGAGATAGATAAGGGAATTTATATAAGAGATCTTCATGGAGGAGATGAATCACCTAGTAAATTATTTAAATTAGAACTAACACAGGGGAATAGCCCTTTGGACTTTTCTTTAGAGGTAAATGAAACGAAATTAACCATTTATAAGGTTGAAGATAAAGACAAATATATAGAAATATGTATACCAGAATATGATATAATCAGAATAAGGGCAAAAGGCTGTGGTATAAAACTTTCTATGATTAAAAATAAGTATGATAATGTAATGAATTATGATAAAAATAAGCTAGAATTCCATGTCTATTCTAAAGAAATAAAATTAATGATGTCTATACTTAAAGGGAGCTTTAACCTAAATGCTCCCTGGGATGCTATAGGGAATTCCCATATAATAATAGATTTTGATACTAAAGGGTTAAGTGATTGTTTTGAAACTGATATTGTTATTGAAAGTTACAAAACAGTTTGGATTGAGAGGTCTTATGAATCTTTCGAAAGTTCTCAAAAGAAGGTTGAAGATGATTATAAAGCTTGGAAGAGTAAAGCTTTAGAAGTTCCAGAAAAGTATAAGAGTAGTAGAGATCTTGCATCTTATATAACCTGGTCTTCAGTGGTTAATCCTTGGGGTATAATGAAAAGACCTGCAATGTATATGTCGAAGAATTGGATGTACAATATATGGAGCTGGGACAATTGCTTTAATGCTATGGCTTTAAGTAAAAATAATCCAGAGCTTGCCTTAGATCAACTAATGATTTTCATAGATAACCAAGATGAAAGTGGGGTTTTTGCAGACTTTATTAATGATAAATATCTTTCTTTTAGTTGCTGCAAGCCGCCTATATATGCCTGGGCCTTTAAGTATATGCAAAAACAAAATAATTACTTTTCTACAAGAGAGGTGCTAACAGTTATTTACAATTCTATTAAGGAAAACACAAAGTACTGGCTAAAATATAGAAGATGTGATGAAAATGGTCTACCTTTTTATAAGCATGGTAATGATTCAGGGTGGGATAATGCTTCTATATTTAATAAGGGAATACCAGTGGCAGCACCTGATTTAAGTGCATTTTTAGTAAAGCAAATGTATATTTTAGCTGAAATAGCTGAAGATTTAAACTTGAAGTTAGAGGCTGAGTATTGGATAAGTGAAGGGGATAAGCTTTTAGAAATATTTATAAAACATTTGTGGAAAGATGATAGATTTGCAGCTATTAAGGTTGATACAAAAGAGTATTTGGATGAAGGAAGTAGCTTAATACTTATGATGCCTATAGTGCTTGGAGATAAGCTTCCAAAACATATTAAAGAAAAGATTTTAAAAGAACTTAAAATAGAAGGTAAATATTTAAGTAAGTATGGCCTCGCAACAGAAGCTATGGATAGTAAATATTACAAGGAAGATGGTTACTGGCTAGGACCTATATGGGCACCTGTAATGATGCTAGTAATAAATTCTTTAAAGGAATGTGGAGAAAAGGATTTTGCAAAAGAACTTGCAAAAAGGTTTTGTGATTTAACACTTATAGGAGGCATGGCAGAAAACTTTGATCCTATAGATGGAAGAGGACTTGTAGATCCTTCTTTTACATGGACATCTAGCGTATTTTTAATGCTAGCAAGTGAGTATTTAAAAGATACTTAAAAAGTAGTAAAGGATGATTTAATGAAAAATAAAAAAGCGGACTTATCACTGGCACTAGTGGCAATAATATGGGGTACTGGCTTTGTAGCATCTAAAATTGCCCTAGATGCAAATTTAGCACCTTTTCAAATAATGACTTATAGATTTTTTATATCCAGTGTTGCTATGGTGATTTTATTTTGGAAGGAATTTAAAAAGATTAAGCTCCCTATTTTAAAAGCGGGAAGCTTAATTGGATTTTTTCTTTTTATGGCTTTTGCATTTCAAACTATTGGGCTTCAATATACAACGCCTTCTAAAAATGCTTTTATTACAGCTACCAATGTAGTAATAGTTCCATTTTTATATTGGATACTAGCAAAAAAAAGACCGGATAAATATTCCTTAGTTGGAGCTTTACTAACTGTAATTGGCATTAGCTTTTTAACATTAGATGGAAGCTTTACTATTAATTCTGGTGATTTATTAACTTTAATTTGTGCTTTAGGATTTGCAATGCACATTACTGCTATAAGCTATTATGCAGAAAAATATAGTCCAATACAGTTAACAACAATACAAATGATAGTAGCATTTTTATTCTCCGTTGTAGCTCAGTTTATGACAAAAAATAGCGCGCCAATTACAAAGAATGGCGGGCTTGCTATATTATATCTAGGAATTGTAAGTACAACTATAGCTTTTTTAATCCAAAACATCGCTCAAAAATATACCAGTGCCACTAAAACAGCTATTATATTATCAACAGAAGCTGTTTTTGGAACCTTAGCTTCTGTAATATTATTAGGCGAAAAGTTGAGTTTAAAAATGTTTATGGGCTGTGGTATAATATTCCTAGCTATAATAATTACAGAAACAAAGCTTTCATTTTTAAAAAGGAATAAAAAATTACAGCAAAATAGCTAAAAGGGTTACAATATCTAAAAAGCTTGTAATAAGAGAAAGTTGCAACAATTTAATATATAAGATTTGGGGGGAGAATTTAAATGCAAGGACAAGGTTATTACTACAAAGGAAATGGAGAAATAAAAGACAATGCTAGATTCCAACTGCGAGGACGGTGGCCTAACGCTATATTGGGATTTTTAGTATATGCTGCTATAATAGGAGCTGCATCTAAAATTGGAGATGAAGGGTGGATTATTTCACTATTACTACAAGGTCCTATGCTTTTTGGAATTTCTAAGTTCTTCCTACAATTTAAAAGGACTACGGAAAATGTACCATATGAAGTGTTGTTTAGTGGATTTAGCAAATTTAAAGATACATTTTTACTTGGAGTAATACTACATGTAGCTGTAATTGTGGGGTTAATTCTTTTAATCATACCTGGTATAGTTATAGTACTTATGTATTCGCAGGCATTTCCAATTATGGTGGACAATCCAAATGTTAGTGCTACAGAAGCTTTATCTATGAGTAGAAGCTATATGAAGGGTAACTTAATGAGACTTTTCTTCCTTCACCTTAGTTTTATAGGATGGTCTTTACTTTCTTTATTAAGTTTTGGAATAGGTTTTATATGGCTTAAGCCGTATTATCATCTTTCAACTATAAATTTTTATGAAGACTTAGTTAGAATACAATTTAATGATGAATTTCAAAGTTACTAATTTTAATTGCTTTAAGCTTTAAAATTACGGGGGTAATAAATTAAGTTTTAGATTTATATAAGTTATATAAATAAGCGAGCTATATCAAGATGTTTTAAAAAGTCATTTTGATATAGCTCTTTTATTATCTTTAAATAAATGACATTAGTTTATTAATATCATTTATTATTATTTTCTTTTTATTTATAGATATAACCCCTTCTACTCTTAATGATTTTAAGACCCTTGTTACAGTCACTCTAGAGCAACCAATTAAGTGAGAGAGATCTTCATGAGTCATGGGAGTATTTATAATATATTTGCCACTTTCAATGTTTATATCTTGTAGGCATAATCTATAAATGGTATTAGCTACTTTGGATTTAGAGGAATTAAATAATATATCAGACATTTGGAAAAGTGATATCCTATATTTTCTTGTTATGCTGTGTATAAAGTAAGAATAAGCTAAAGGCTCATCATAAAGAAGTTTATCTACAATCTCTATAGGTATTACTGAAATAGTAGTTGGTTCTATAGAAATAGCCGTAAGATTTAAATTTCCACCAGCAAAATAGTCTATTTCTCCAAAAATTTCACCAGGTTTAAGAAAATAAAGTACCTTTTCGCCTCCATTATCATTACAAAGGCAATGCTTTAACCTCCCCTTAGTAACTATACCTATAAAGTATTCCATATCTATGTTAATGATTTGGTTTTTATTATAGGTATAGAAATTCCCAAGT
>CAYYWN010000038.1:0-12607 GCA_964474485.1 uncultured Clostridium sp.
CTTCAAACTTTCTTCAATAATTGTTAGATTCCGAAGACCAAGAAAATCCATTTTCCATAGTCCAAGCTCTTCTAAGGTTCCCATGGTAAATTGTGTTACTATCATATCTTCATTTTTTTGAACTGGAACATAATTTACAAGAGGCTGTGATGCTATAACTACACCTGCAGCATGAGTAGATGAATGTCTTGGAAGTCCTTCAAGGCTTCTACTCACATCTATTAATTCTTTTACCCTTATATCCTCATCATAGGCACTTTTAAGCTCTGGATTTAAGTCTAAAGCCTTATCTATAGTTATATTAAGCACTGTAGGTATCATCTTAGCTATCTTATCTACCTCTTGATAGGAATAATTCATAGCTCTACCTACATCTCTTATACAAGCTCTAGCTGCCATAGTTCCAAATGTTATTATCTGAGATACATTGTCTTTCCCATACTTATCCACTACATAATCAATTATATCCTGACGCCTTTCATAACAAACATCTGAATCAATATCTGGCATTGAAATTCTTTCTGGATTTAGAAACCTTTCAAAAATCAGTCCATATCTTATTGGATCTATCTTTGTTATTCCTAGGCTATATGCTACTAATGACCCAGCAGCCGAACCTCTACCAGGTCCTGTTGGAATACTATTTTCCATAGCAAATCTTATAAAGTCCCAAACTATTAAAAAGTAATCTATATATCCCATCTGATTTATTACTTGGAGTTCATAGTCAAGTCTTTCCACATATTCTTTTGACTCTTTAGATTCCTTTGCTATTTCATAAACCTTTTCTAAATTAAAATTATCTCCTTTAATTTCACTAAATACCTCATACCTCTCAGTTAAGCCTTTATAACAGGTCTCTTTTAGGTATTCAAAAGGATCTATCCCTTCCCCCAATGGGAATTTAGGTAGCTTAGATTTATGAAATTCATAATCAAAATTACACTCATCGGCAATTTTAATGGTATTTTCTAAAGCTTCTTTCACATAGGCAAATTCTCTCCACATTTCCTCTGGAGACTTTAAATAAAACTGATCTGAAGGATATCTCATTCTGTTTTCTTCTTCTATAGTTTTTGCAGTTTGTATACAAAGTAATACATCATGAGACTTTGAGTCTTCTCTATTTATATAATGAACATCATTTGTAGCTACTAAAGGAATGTTAAGATCTTTAGACATTTCAATTAATTCCTTATTCACCTTTCTTTGATCATCTAATCCATGATATTGAAGTTCTAAATAAAACCCATCTTTAAATATTTCTTTATAAAAAAGCGCTGTTTTTGTAGCTTTTGCTTTATTTTCTCTTAATATGTAAGATTGAACTTCCCCTCCAAGACATGCGCTTAATGCTATAAGTCCTTCACTATGTGCCTTTAGGTAATCATGATCTATTCTCGGCTTATAATAAAAACCTTCTATAGATGCTTTAGATACTATCTTCATTAAGTTTTCATAACCTACTTCATTTTTTACAAGTAACACTAGGTGATGAGTTTCATTCTCTTCATCAGCTTGCTTTAAGCTTAATGATTTAGCTACCACATATACTTCGCATCCTAAGATAGGTGTAATTCCAGCATCCTTCGCTGCCTTATAAAACTCAACGCAGCCATACATAACTCCGTGATCAGTTATAGCTATACTTTCCATACCCAGCTCTTTAGCCTTTTCTATTAGGTTTGGTATCTTTCCAGATCCATCTAAAAGGCTATATCCTGTATGCAAATGAAGATGACAAAACTGCTTCTTATTAGAGATTTCATTATGCTGCTCTTTGGTCTTTTCTAGTGAATTTTCTGTATTTTCTTTTTCTAAAATTGAATAATCCAAAAATTTAATCCCCCTTTCCAAAGAGATTTATTCATATTAATTATACCCTTAATAGCTTTTGATGTATATTAAACACCTCTAAAATAATAAAAATATTAATCTAGAGGTGTTTTTTCAATAACTTTATTTAATTATAATGTAAAAGGCATTACATCTATTTCAGTATTTCTACTTTTATCATGTGAGATAGAACCATTAAGCACATTATTTAAAGTATTTCTAAAATACCTTATCTTATTAAATCTAAGAAAGATTCACCATTTTGAGGTCTACCTACCTTTAGATAATCAGCTACAGTAGCTCCAACATCAGATAAGGTTTTTCTTATACCTATATTAGCAGTTTTTACATTCTTACCATAAATAAGTAAAGGCACACATTCTCTTGTATGTTTACTATGACCTACCGTTGGGTCATTTCCGTGATCTGCCATAATTAATAATATATCATCAGCCTTTAATTTTTCTATAATCTTTTCTATATATTTATCAGCTATAGATAATTTTTCTGCATATCTTTCTACATTTTCTGCATGTCCACTTAAATCTGTTTCTTGAACATTAGTGCATATAAATCCTGTATCCATTTTATCCATTTCATCTAAGGTTAACTGAAGAACTTCTGCTGTATCTACCCAGGATATACTTTTGCCTTTTTCATTAATTACCACATCAGCAACTTTCCCAAGCAGTGTAACATCTATGGAAACTTCACTTAAAATAGTTGGTACTTGAACATTTGGATCTACTCCATACCCTAGATGTCTACATCGATATCCTTTATTATAAACCCCAGACTTAGGTGCATTAACACCAATAAATCCATTTGGCTTCTCTTCAATAGCATTTAATATATCTTCTTTTGTAATATCTTCTCCACCAAAGGTTATAACTCTTGGAACCATAACTATACTTCTAACTAGTTTACCTACCTTTAGAACTTCACTAAAGGGCATAAGTTCTAAAGATGCTGTAACATTCACCGCTTGACCAAGGTCTGTTTCTATATTATCAGCTACAGTAAGGGCACCATTCACCATAAGGAGTCTTGCCTCTTTTCCTTCTATATACTCTACATCATATCCTTCTTTTTTAAGAAGTTTATATACCTCTTCAATATATTTAGAAAAAGGTTCTCTTAATGGTTTCATAGGCTTTGTCCCCATTATCTCTTGATGTCCAAAGAATGTATCTGCTCCAAAGTGAGTTAATTCTGACTTACCAAAAGTTGCTCCTTTAGAAAATTTCATAAGGCCAATCTCCTCACCTAAGGCATTCATAAGTCCTAATTTTTCTAAAGTCTTAAGCTTTAAATCTGGAGTTCTTTCTAATATATGTTTGCAAGTATTTGATCCCATATCTTGCGGCCTTACAATACTAACATCCTTCATATATCCTATACCAAATCCATCTAAAACTATAACCATAAATTTACCCAACCTTGTCACCCCTTCATCTTTTATTCAAAGATTTATTTCTCATAAGTTTAATTAATTTTTCTTCCCTGTGAATCATAGATTCCCATAAGCGTTGGCTTACCTTCACTTATTCCTTTAACTATAGCAACCTCACTGCGTGTTACAAATATTTGTGTTCTAAAAGCCATAATTACAGTATCTGAAACCTTTGTGTTTTCTTTTAGCGTAAAATAATAATCTATACTTTCTAAGCTTGGCTCTTCTACATCTACTAATTTAGCATTACCTAAACCCGCTCCAACTAAAGCTTTTTTTAAGTTGGATCTTCTATAATGTCCTCCTCCATAACAATAGCTATTTGAGTTTAAGTTATGAGAAACTTCACTTACATAAACCATTGCAGGCTTTTCATAGTTATCATGATCACTATGATAAGGAGTAGTACCTGTAAGTCCATGTCCAGGTTCTCCGTGTGTTCCCCCAAAGGATTTTATAAGCTTCATACTTTCAGTGCAGCTAGCTGAAGGAAGGTTTATCTCTTCTATATTAATATTCATATCTTTTAATAACTCTTTTGCCTTTAATACAGTCTTCACATTATGAGTGTCTTTTATTTTCTTTTCTTTGCTATCATATAAAAAACAAGGAAATGAGGTTAATCCATGAATTACTATATTAGGTAGATTTCTAATTTCATCTACAACCTTTTCTAAGTCCTTTAGATAGAAACCACCATATTGAGCCGGATATAACATATCTTCATCATCAGTAACTCTTAAAGTAATATTTTGTTTTACATTAAGTTTTACTGCAGCCTTAGATATTTCTTTAGCCTTTTCAATAGAGTAAATAGATATAGTTTGTGGATTTGCAGAAACTATAAGTTCCACATCATTTTTAGGTATTTGTACTAAATGTCCTACATGCCCAAGTTTAACTCCATTTTCTATATGAATCTTGGCATCTTTATAATCTACAGCTACAGCACCCTCAAAGCCCATATCCACTAAAGCCTTACAAATTAAAGGATTCCTACCTATCTGCTTTCCCATAAAGTATAACTTTATTCCGTACTTATCTGCTTCTTTTTTCATCATCTTTGCATTTTCTAAAATCATGTCATAATCTAATACATAGGTATCAGGAGATATAACACCCTCTTGATGAAGATAAAATGCAGCTTTTATTAGGTTAGCATTTCTATCTATAGTCTTTTCCAAAAACATAACATCATTCCTCTTCTTTACAATATTTCACAAGCGATTTTAACACTTTCCTTAAGTATTCTAATAACAGTGTCCGCTCCACTTCTCATAGGATTAATTCTTATCATTCTTTTTTCAAGAGTAGGATCTGCCTTTCTAAAGGTTCCTGAAATCCTATATATCATTGGAACCATTTCATATTTCGACTCAGCTCCTACTGGATTCGGTGCCGCTCCTAGCTTTTCTGATTCTTCTAATACAATATTGGCTATCTCTTTTTCAAATTCTACTAATAAAACCTTTGATTGAGCATTAGCTAAAAATGCATTTTTAACCCCTTTAACTTCTCCTTGGTTCAATCTTTTAACTAATTCTTCATTAACTTCAGCTTGAATAGCTAAAGATACAGGTGCATATACAAGACCTCTTAATACTTCCATAGCTTCAAATCCTTGTACTTGACTTCCACCTGAATAATTTAAAGATACTACTTTTTCAATTAAGTTAGACTTTCCAACCAAAATTCCTACACCCTCTGGTCCTAAAAGTTTAAAGGAGGAAAATCCAGATAAATCAGCACCAAGCTGTGTACCAATTTTATCTACCTTCATTACCGCATAATTATCATCAGTTATAATCTTTATATTTTCATTATGCAGTTTTATAAGAGTTATTATCTCTCCAATATCATAGCTATCCTCTAACTTTTGCCTTGTATACTGTAATAATGCTCCATCTAAATTGCTTTTTAATAATACTTCTTTAACTTGATCTATATTATTAAAATCAGCCTTTATAGTTTTTATTCCCATAGTGTCTAATGTAACTTCCGTAGTAGGATATATAGGCGCATTATGGACAAGTATAGTGTCTCCAGGCTTTAAAAAGCTTATGATACCCCATCTTAAAGCACCCGTTCCAGCTCCTCTTACTAAAGTTGCAGCTTCAGTATTAAAAAACTCTGCTAAAACCATCTCAACCTTTTTTGTATAGCTAGGCTTATTCAACCCCTTAACTACACCAAGATCACCTAGGCCTAGTATTTCACTCCCATGAAAGTATTTAGTTATAGTATCTATCATCTTAAATTGCATTTTTTTTGCTTCGTCTATTCCTATAGATTTTAAAGGATAAGTATTCATAAAGATTCTCCTATCTAAAGCTTAATTTAAAATTCTTACTATATTCTTTTCTGTAATAGTTTTTATGTCCTTCATTGAAACACCATTTTCTAAAAGTCTTGGTATAAAATTATCTAATAAATAAGAGTAACCTATACCGCCTCTACCTTTTAGATTAGATTTCCTTGTAATATCCATAGACATAAGTACCTTATTACTGAGTCCTCTTTTACATATTTCTTTAAGCATATCTATTCTAACACCATCAGGCTTATAATTTTCTTTTCCAATTGTATCGAAGGCAACATTTGCTCCCTTGTCTATCAGTCTTAATATATAATCTATATCTCCTGTTAAGTCCACATGACTTATTATTAATTTTTCTATATCCATACCATGAGCTTTTAGTAGTTCAATTTGCTCTAGTCCTAAATTTCCTAAAGTAGTGTGGGTTATTATTGCTTTTCCTGTTTCAACATGAGCCAAAGCCCCTGCAATAAATACCTTTTTCTCTGCTTCTTCTATAATGTTGTGACTGGTTCCTATTTCTCCTATAACCTCTGCTTTTATATCACTATCGTCGATTCCACTCATTATTTCATCAATCATTATTTTAGATAATTCTTTAGATGATAAACCATAAACTTCCTTTGGGAAAAATGGAACCTTATAATATCCTGTAGAACATAATATATTCATATCAGTTTCTTTAGCTACAGACTTTATATACTCTACATCTCTACCCATACCTCTATTAGTGACCTCTATTATATTTCTAACACCTTTTTTATAAAGATCTTTGAATTCTTCTACAGTTTCATCAAAAGCATTAAGATTGCAGTCATCATTTTGTTTTACTCCAGATAAATCTACTTTTACATGTTCATGAGAATAAGTTATTCCTTCAACTAGTTTCATAAAATTCACTCCCTTCTTAAATTAATGTCCCAATACCTTAAAGATATTGAGACATCTACAATTTTAATTTTAAATATTTAACCTTTGATGTCTCATATCTAACCTAAATTTTAAATAAGTAAATTATCTATCTAAACTTAGACCTATTTTAATACCGGTGGAAGGTATAGTCCAACTATAAATAATATATTAATTAATATACCTACCAAAATTGCTCCCATAGGACCAACTGCCATATCTACAATAGGTTTCTTTGATGTTTTGTTAAGCACATAAAGTCCTATAACAACGAATAATCCAAGACCCGGTGCCATAGCATTTGCTGCCATAAGTCCTCCTACAAGTAATGCAACTTCAAGTACCTTACTCATGGATGTTCTTATATTGTCTCCACACTTTTTAACTCCTGGGAATTTATCTAAGAATCTTGCAAGTACATCTAAGAATAATATTTCTAAAGACATTACCCCTGCACCTAAAATAAATGATAATAGAGGATTCTTTACAAGTAGTCCAATTACAAATACAAATGTCATTCCAGCAGGGGCATATACTCCTGTAGTTATTGCTGTTGTTGCTACTAATGGAATAAATCCAATTCCTCTTGCAAAAGCAGTCATAGCAGCTTCTACATTTTTACCTTCTTTAAGTAAGTTTAGTGATATAGGATCTCCTGCAACCATAGCAAGGCTAGTAGCCGCTGAAATAAGTCCACCCATTACTGCAAGTATAGGTAAATTCTTTTTGATCTTTTTAACTCTTTCAGCAAATATAGATACAAGATCAACCTTTACTGCATTAGGGTCTGGCTTTTCTCTCATTGCAAATGCAATCATTATAATCATACCTGCAAGTAAAGCCATTCCTTCTTGATCTATCTTAATTGTTGCGCCATTCCACTGGAACTTTCCATAATATAATGTTATTTGTCTAACTAAAAATGAAATACATAATGTAATAATACCTTTTTTAAATCCAAATTGATAAGCTACAACTAAGGCTGGGAATACAGCAAATGCTGCAACAACTGGTGCTCCAACTTGTCCTAGTTGAGGCAAGAAATTAATTGGTAATTTAGCAAATACATCTACTATAGCTTGAAGACCACTAACAAGACCTAAACCATATAAGGCTCCTATAACTCCTGACATTATAATACCTTTTTTACCACTTGGGCACCAACTTCCAATAATGTCTGTTCCTAGTAATATACTGTGTATTAAAATAATAGAGGCTGCGATAGAAACCGGTATACCAAATCCTATAACTAGCCCAAAGCTTAAAGCAAAAGACGTAGCTGCTAAAGCCTTTTTATCCATTCTTCCCTCTAAATATTCTGGAACTACTGGTCTTAACCCATCATTAAATACCGCAACTCCCATGTTTGAAAGTATAGCTGCAAGAGCTCCCAGAAGTGCTATAACTACAAATTTCATGTAAATCCCTCCTATTTTTTTTATATCTAAAATCTAATACTTAGTATTTATTATTTAACCTTTTATACCTCTAATATTTTGTTAACTATAATTGGAATAACTGTGTCTGCATGTTGTGGTGTAAATCCAAATGCCTTTTTTCCTGCTTCAATCTCATTAATAATCGCCTCTTCACTTTTTATATTCCCAGGCATTGAAACTGTAGCACAAAGTCCCATACCTAAAAGTGCTATAGCCATAGCTAAGGCTCCACCACCACCAGTATTGCAAGCACCTAGGTAATAGTCTGCTTGTCCTGTTTTAATTGCCATAGCCGCTTCTATATCAGATTTTATCTCTATAGTTGCTCTATCTCCTGCTACCTTCCTAGTTATTTCTGCTACCTTATCTTTGTCTAATTGTCCACCTATAACTATTTTAATCATTATTGCACATCCTTTTATTATATTTTTAGCAGCAACTTTCATTATGTAATAAACTGCATAAATGCATTATTATGAAGCCTTTTTCATTTTCATCAATACTTCTTCCTATAGTTACCTCCATATCTTTAAATATTTCTTCTGCTTTTTTATAACTTTTATCTACTGTTACCTCCTCATACATCATCTCCTCTATACCATTAACAACTTCACCCATTTTTATTCTTTTAAAGCAAATAGCTAAATGAGTTATTAACATTGATGCATTTTCTTCTGTTAGTTTAATATCATGTTTTTCATCAATCATATCTATTATTTTTATTATGTCTTGATGTATATTTTGGTCTATTTGTCCGGCATCCTTTAAAATAATTAATCTTGTCATTAAATTCATTTTTTATCCCTCCTCAGGTAAACCCAATATACACAATTTTGTATATTGGGTTTAAAAAATATTTTTAAACCCTTGGTATCTTTATTATCTAGAAATATTTTTTATTTATATTTATTGTATAAAAGTTTTTTAGTAGTTTGGTATAATCTTTTCATCTATAACTAAGTCTTGATATTTTATGATTTCTTCTTTTTTAAGAAACTTGAATATTAAATTTCTCATTTCTTCTCTGTCTTTGTGTATAATTAAAACTGCTTGTGTATTTTTATCCTCATAATCTTGAGATACTACTTTATATTTAACATCTAGCTTCTTATCCCTTACTTCATCAATAGTAGATATAGATGCGTCAATTTCTCCATTTATTAAATTGCTTATTATTTGACTATATAATAAATGAACTAACTCTACTTTTTTCCCAGCACATTCTTTTATGGTCATTATTTCATGATCTAAAGAAGATGTGTCTATTCCTATTTTCATGCCATCCTTTATTTCAGAACCACAATTTTTGTTAAATGCCAATACGTGATTATTAACAAAGGAGTTTGTGCCAAAGTTTATTGCTATTTGTATAGGTTCGCCTTTTTCAATATAATGTTCTGCTGCAAGACAAGACATAACTGCAAAATCATATCTTCCTTCTTCTAGAGATTCTAATCTATTTCTAGCTCCCCTCATATATGCAAGATTTAATGGGAATCTTTTTGCAAAAGAGCTTTTATAAATACCTGTAGCAAGTCCTTCATATCTTTTTAAATAAGGAAGTGGCATAACTCCAAGTATACTTTTTATGTCCGCTACTTCTAAAAGCTTTTCATAATCTATATATGTTATAAAAGTTCCAAGGTGTCCTCTAGATTCAAAATATATAGCCTTATATTCTTGTAAAAACTTAATAGCTGATTGAACTGTACCTCTAGCAGTATTGTATCTTTCAGTAAATGTAGCTACAGTATCTATTCTATCCCCTAAATCCTTTGATACAAATTCTTTAGCTAAGGTCATAGCCACATATCCATTTTTTTGCATTAACTTTTCTTTTAAATTCATATTATTTCTCCATGTCAATATACACTATTTTATACTTTGCAACTTTATAATATCACATTATAAAAACCTTTTCAATGATAATTTATATATTTAATTACTGTTAACTTATAACATTGCTCTTATTAAATTTATACATAACTTTTGTAAGCCTTTATATGTAGCGCTTAATGTTTTAGATTAAGTTTTAATCTTGCGTAAATAGAGGGCGGACCTATAAAACTATTTGTAAAGTGGGCCTATGCCAAGTGCATCTTTTTAAAAGCACTAAAAAAATACCCTCGTATCATAAATGCGATATGAAGGTATTAGTCTAAATTTTTATATACCTTTTATTAGATCTTAAACTTATTTACTTCTTCACTCATTTCAGTAGTTTTATCACTTAATGAACTTGCTGAAGTATACATTCCTTTACTAATTTCAGCCATTTGCTCACTAGAAGCTGCTATTTCTTCTGATGATGCTGAAATTTCTTCGGATATAGCTGAGATAGCCTCAGTCTTATATAATATGTCTTTTTTCTTTTCATTAAGTTGTTCAAAGCCCTCATTCAATAAACTTATTTTAGGCGTAATTGTTATCATTGAAGATGATATGGATTTGAATGATTCCATACTATTTTCTATACTATACCTTTGTTCTTCAAGTCTAGTATTCATATCACTTGTTCCATCAGAAATAACATTTGCATCTTCTAATACATTTTTAACAAGATTATAGATTGTAGTTGAAGATTCTTTGCTCTTTTCTGCTAAACTCCTTATTTCTTCTGCAACTACAGCAAAACCTCTTCCCGCTTCTCCTGCTCTAGCTGCCTCAATAGCTGCATTTAGCGCAAGTAAATTGGTTTGTTCTGCTATACTATTAATAAGGTCTGTTATTTCATTTACTTTTTCTATACTTTCACTCATGTTTGCTATCTTCTTAGTAAATCCACTGAAGTTTTTTACTAGTTCATCTAAAGATGAGGTTATCTTTTTCATGTCTGCATTGCTTAAGTCTGCCTTTTTGCTTATTCCTTCAGATAAGGAGTCTATTTCACCAATAGATCCATTCATTTCCTCTAAGCCTACACTAAAACTTTCTAGCGTATCAACTATATCCACTAAATCTTGAGCTTGCTGTGAAGCTCCCCCTGCTACTTGGTCAATAGCTGCATATATATTTTGAGAGCTTTCATTAAATTCTTGAGATATTTTAGCTAAGTCTTTAGAGCTTTCTTCTATATCTTTAGAGTTTTCTTTTATGTTATATATCATTTTACCTACAGAGTTCTTGCTTATCTGAAGTGCTCTTGCCATAACTCCTGTTTCATCTCTTTTATCCAGATGTTTTTGTAGAACATCCTTACTAAAGTCTCCAGTAGACATTACATTTATATATTCCTTTACATTATTCAAGCTTTTAGATAGCTTATCAGATAACATCCAAATAACAATTATAGCTAAACCTATAAATGATAGGGATATTATAATTGTACTCTTTCTAAGTGCCTTAAGATTGATTAGCACATCTTTTTCTTCAGCATATACGCCTACAGCCCAATCTGTATCTTTAATTGGGGCATAAGCCATATATTCAGGTATTCCCTTATATGTATATGTTCCTATTCCACTTTCTCTATCTATCATCTTTTGTTCAATCACAGCTCTACTGGCAAAACTTTTATCTTTTTCCTGTAATATTATAGTATTTTCTTTATTGATAACCTTTTCTTTATGTTCATGGGCAATTACATCCCCAGTTTTCCCTATAACATAAGCTCGCCCAGTTTTTCCAAACTCCACCGCATCGTTTAATCTTGAAATCTCATTTCCATCTCTTAAAGCTACTAATACCCCTACTATATTATTGTTATTTTTTATAGGTACCGCATAAGCCATAAACAAATCATTCTTATTTATTTTACTTGTAAATGGTTCAGATACTGCATTTTCATTTCTAATAGCCTTTTGAAAATAATCTATATTATTTATGTTCTCGGTTATACCATTAGTGTAAGTTATATCTCCTTCTAGATTTGATATACCAATAGTAATATATCCATGACCTTTAACTTCTTCTTCTAATATAGCCTTCTTTTCCTCAAAGGTAATATCAAGATTTTTAATATTTCTATCATTAGCTGCTGATTCTAATAATTGATACTTATTTTTTATATCACTTTGAATATTAGTTGCCATCTGATTGCTTAAGGTTTTCATTAAATTTTGAGCTGTTTCACTTACAGCTTTTTTATTCATATAAAAGGATGTGCCTCCAAGAGAAATGCAGACTAGTGCTATTAATAACACAAGTTTTGCTAACATCTTAATTTTAATGCTTATCTGCTTTTTTTCCTTCATTTTAACCCCTCCATTACATCTAATATTATGTTAATATAAAAAACTTTTTCATTAATTATCAGTAGTCTAATGCCACTGATGATTCTAATAATGGTTTTAAATCTTTTATCACATGATTTACATGGTACTCACTTACCTGATACCCATCCATGTCTTCTTTACTATTAAATCTTGTTATTAGTGCTATATCATAAGATCTTTCACTTCTTATAATATCCACTCCTACCTCTAGATATTTAAGTTCTTCTATCTTACCTTCCATAGAACTTAATATCGCTTTAGCCTTTTCCATGTTTTCTTTTGTGGAATCTTTTAATCTAAACAACACTATATGAGTAAACATATTTACCTCCTTTAATTTCCTAACATTTTTGCTGATAACATACTTTTACCTATAAGCTGCCTTTTAGAATTTATCATATTAACTTCTACCTTGCAGTAGTTTCTTCCCATATCAACT